>CAYSBM010000013.1:15933-16549 GCA_964429095.1 uncultured Solibacteraceae bacterium
GAGGGTGCCGGCAGCTTCGTTGCAATTTTGCGCCACCGCCCCCCGGTCAGGCCGCCCGCAAGCCCAAGCGTGGATAGTGTAGAAAAAGGCGCGGGGGGATGCGGTGAGCCGGCGTATTTTACTTGGCTTGCTTTTGTTCTCGCCGGCCTGGCGGGCGGCGGTGTTCCGTGCCGGCGCTGGCACGATTGTCGTGGACTATCCGGAAGAGGGTTCCATCTTCCCGCCTGAAATCCCGCCGCCTGTGTTCTTGTGGCGCGACGGGACGCAGGGCGCGGTCCGGTGGCAAATAGAAATCCTGTTTGGCGGCCAGGAACCGGCGATCCGCGCCATTTCCACGGGTGAAAGACTGCGTCCAGGCCCCATTGATCCGCGATGCGTATCCGAGACCAATGAACCGCCGCGGCTGAGACCACCGCTCGATGAAGCTCACAGTTGGAGACCGGAGCAAGCCGTCTGGGAAGCTGTCAAGAAGCGGTCTGTGGAGCGCCCGGCGGTGGTTACGATCACCGGATTTGACGGTTCGAATCCCCCTCGACCTGTTTCTCGCGGCAGCGTCACCATCAGCACTTCCAGGGACCCCGTGGGAGCGCCTATCTTTTTCCGAGACGTGCCGCTG
>CAYSBM010000013.1:16559-18664 GCA_964429095.1 uncultured Solibacteraceae bacterium
TTCAGAAACTGAGAAAGGGGTGATCAAGCCGCTGGCCAGCGAAGCCGTGCGGTTGATCGCCTGGCGGCTGCGGAACGTTGGTGAGCCTAACAGCCGCTTGCTGCTAGAGGCCCTGCCGCCCGGCGCCAATTGCCATTCGTTTTCCTTAGATGGCAAGACCTTAGGCATGGATTTGGACGGCCCGCAGAACCACAAGGGAATGTATACGCTGGCAGCCGTACAGCCGTACATGAGCATCCGCAACCGTGACGTAATCGAATGGAGCGCCGCCCGTGGCAGCCTGGAAGGAAAGACCCGCGTGGGATTTCTGTCTCAGGTCTCTCCGGACGGGCAATATGTGGTGACCACCGTCAATAGCGCCGCGCTCGAAAGATCCTCCCCCGAGCCAGCCGGCATTTACTACGTAGCCAACTTCACCGACTATCGTTTTCTCCAGGTTTTCTTCCCTACCCGCGGCATCCTAGCCTGGTACAGTCGCCTGACCGGGATGCTACAGCCGCTTCCGGGGGCCGACGATCCCCGCTATGTACAGGCAGGCGCCGTTTGGAGTCCCGACGGAAAGTACCTGGTTTTCGCCCGGGCTAGCTCCAAGGAACCATACCCGCCCGGGGTCCCGGCGGCGCGCAGAGCTAACGATCCCAACGAGACGCAGATCCAGTACGACCTCTATCGCATCCCCTTCAACCACGGTCACGGTGGGCGGGCCGAACCGATTGCAGGCGCCTCGCGGAACGCAATGAGCAACAGCTTTCCCAAGATTACGCCGGATGGCCGCTGGATCGTCTTCGTGCGATGCCGCAATGGATTGCTGATGCGTCCTGATAGCCAGCTCTACATCGTACCGGCCGCCGGGGGCGAGGCGCGGCGCATGCGCTGCAACACGCCGCTGATGAATTCCTGGCACAGTTTCTCGCCCAACGGCCGTTGGATGGTGTTCAGTTCGAAAAGCCGTTCACCTTACACACAGATGTTTCTGACCCACCTGGATGAAAACGGCAACGACAGCCCGGCCATTTTGATCGAAGACGCGACCGCCGCCAACCGCGCCGTGAACCTGCCGGAATTCGTCAATATCCCGTCCGACGATTTGCGCAAGATTGAAGTGCCGGCTGTGGAAGCCTACCGGCTGGCGGATAGCGCCATGGCCTTGCAACAGAAGGGCCTGTATGACGCTGCGATCCGGGAGTGGAGGAGGGCGCTCAAAGCCAATCCGGCCGACGCTAATGCGCATAATAGCCTGGGGATGGCGTTATCGGAAGTCGGGCGCCTGGAGGAGGCGGTGTCTCACTTCCGGCTGGCGGTCAAACTGAAACCGGCGTTTATTCAAGCGCACTGCGGTCTTGGCGGTGCGCTGGCCATGCAAGGAAAGCTGGAGGAGGCCCTCGCCGTGCTCGGCGGGGCCATGCAATTAGACGGCAACTACGGTCCGCTGCACAACAATTTGGGAATGGTTTTCATGCGGCAGGGGCGCGCCGCTCAGGCCATCGAGCATTTCCTCAGGGCGGTTGAACTTCAACCTGGCTTTGTGCCCGCCCGTAACAACCTGGGCGGTGCACTAGCCATGCAAGGCCGGCTGGAAGAGGCCGAAGCCCAATTGCGCAAGGCGGTGGATTTGGACCCAGCGCATGCAAGCTCTCTGTTCAACCTGGGGCTCGTTCTGTTTGAGAGAGGAAAAACAGAAGAGGCCATCACGTTCTGGCGGAAAGCGGTTCAGGCCAAGGCAGACTACCTGGAGGCGCTGAAGCAACTGGCCTGGGTGCAAGCAACGCATCCGGATCCGGCAGTGCGGAACGGGGCCGAGGCAGTCAAGTTTGCCGAACGAGCCGTGCAAGTGGGCGGAAGGCAGGATCCTGCGATCCTCGATCTGCTGGCCGCCGCCAATGCCGAGGTGGGGCGTTTTGACCTGGCTGTGCAGGCCGGTCGAGAGGCTCTCAGACTGGCATCGCGCGCCGGAGGGCAATCGAACGTCGAGGAACTCAAGGCCCGGCTGGCGCTGTACCAGGCCAAGATTCCCTACCGGCGAGTGCGTTCCGCGCTTGCGCCCCGGTGACGTGTCGGTAGCATGTCAACTTGTCCGGTTGAATTAGCAAGTGAATTGTCCGGTG
>CAYSBM010000014.1:0-5747 GCA_964429095.1 uncultured Solibacteraceae bacterium
TCTCGCGCGAGGACCGCTACCTCTGTTACGACACACGCGAGACGCGCGGCGCCGGCAACGGCTGCTCGACCAGCATCATGAAGGTGGAGATCTCCACCGCCATCGAGACCGTGGTGTATGAGCCCAAGCCCATCATCCTCGGTCCGGTCGATGCCGCGCCGGGGGTGATCGCCGCCTCTTACAGTCCTGTAGCCGACGAAATTATCTTTATTCACGGCCCACTGGTGAGCGAGACGCCGAAGATCGGCTTCTATGGCAAGACCAACCGCCGCGGAGCGGTCGTGGCGGCCTCGGGCGGCCCGGTCCGCTTCCTGGACTTCCGCGACGTTTTCAACGAAATTACCACGCCCGGCGCGCACCGCGGCGGGACCCACCGCCACGAGTATTCGCTCGACGGCCGCCGCATCGGGTTCACCTACGACGACCACCTGCTTACCGACTACGGGCGCACGGTCGGCATGATGATGGCCAGCCCGAAAGCTCCAAAAGGCGTGACGCACTGGACGGCCATTCTGGTCCCCATCGCGCCCATGGGCAAAGCCAGGCCGGGAGAACTGGAGTTTGCGGGGTTCGATTCCTGGGTGGGCGCCGAAGGCCTGATGCGGGCTTTCATCGGTAAAGTAAAGGAGCCGGGCGGAACCTATACCGACTCGCTGTTTGTGGTGGACATCCCGAAGGACTTGGACATTACAACCTCGTTCTCCGGCACACGCACCCGTTACATGGAGCCTCCCAAAGGGATCCGTGTACGGCGGCTGACGCACACCTGGGCGGCCGGCATTGCGCGCGGCTCGCGCGATGGCCGGCGCATCGCCTATTTCGCCAAAGACCCAGCCGGAGCAAGCCAGGGGTTTCTGATCGATGCCAACGGCTCGGACAAGGACCCGGATCCGGCGCGCCGCCCCGTCCAGGTCACGTTTTTCCCTGAAGGCGTCAAGGGTGGACTGCGCTGGCACCCTTCGGGCAACACGGTTTCCGTGGCGGCAGACAATGGGCTAGCCGCGGTCTGCGTCCAGCCGGGACCGCGGTTCGGCAAGGTGTATTTCCTGACGCCGCACGGTGCTTCCCTGCCCCAGGCGGAAGCTCCGGTGTGGTCCAACAACGGCAAGTTGATCGCCTACAACCGGCGCATGCCCACCCGGAACTCCCAGGGAATGCGGGTGCAAGATTTCAGCGGGCGGGATTTCCTGCAAGTGTTCGTGGCGGAATTTCCCGACGCCAACGACAACGGCGTCGTGGACCCGGTAGAAGCCAATCCTCAATAAGCGCCCCGGCCGCCCAGCACGACACGTACGGTTTTCAGCAGGATTTTGGCGTCCAGCCACAGCGACCAGTGGCGAATGTAGTAGCAATCCAGGGCCACCCGCCGCTGGTAGTTGGTGTCGTTGCGCCCGGAGACCTGCCACAAGCCGGTGAGGCCCGGCCGCACCTGAGTGTACTGAGCGAATGCCGGTCCGTACTTGGCGCTCTCTTCGAGCACAATGGGCCGCGGCCCCACCATGCTCATCTCGCCGCGCAGCACGTTCCAAACCTGCGGTAGCTCATCCAGGCTGGTCTTGCGAAGCAGGCGTCCAACGCGCGTCACCCTGGGGTCGTCCTTCAGCTTGTGCGTGAGCTTCCACTCTTCCACCAGAGACGGATTCTGCTCCAGGTAACGCGCCAGAACCTCGTCGCCGCCGGCGATCATGGAGCGAAACTTGTATATGCGGAACGGCTTTCCGCCCTTGCCCACCCGCGTGTGGGCGAAGAAGACGCCTCCCCGGCTGTCCAAAACGATCGCCAAAGCGATGAGCAGGCCCAGCGGCAAGGCGGCCAGAGCCAGGCAAAGCGTGAAAACAATATCGAAGACGCGCTTGATGCGCTGGGGATCGGGCAGCAACAGCCCGCTGGCGGCGGACTCCGGCGGCAGTTCCGGGTCAACCGGAACGAGAGGCGCCGCCCCGGCTTGCCTGGCGCCGGAACCGGTTCGGCCGTTATTTTGCCGCATTTCGCAAAACAGATTCGTAAATCTCAATCGTATGCGCCGCCATCAGTTCCAGACGGAACCGTGCTTGGTAAGCAAGACGCGCTTCGGCCCCCAGCCGCCGCCTGCGGTCCGCATCTTCGATCAGCCCTCTCAGCGCCGCACGGAGCGAAGCGGCATCGCCGCGCGGAACCAGAACGCCGCTTCTTTCATTATCCAACGCCACTCACACGCCTCCAACCTCGGAAACCACGGCCGCCAACCCGGCGCGCATGGCTTCCAGCACGCTACGCGGAAAAGCTTCCGAGCGCGAGCTCAGCACGAAGATCTGCGCGCGGCCGAGCGCTGGCGCCGGGTCCGGAAGGTAACCGCTGAACATCACGCGGTCTGCGATGCCCGCTTGCCGGACGCGCGTCCGGATTGCGTTTTCCAACGGCCCCTCGCCAACCAATTCCAGGCGCCAGTCCAGGCTGCGCAGCCCCGCCAGAGCTTCGATAAGCGTGGCATGGTCCTTGGGCGGCTCAAAGCGCGCCACCGAAATCAGCCGTACGGGGCTAGTGCCGGGCACGGCGCGAAATTGCGGCGGCACGTCCCGGACGCCGTTGTAGACCACGTGGAGCAGGCTGGCAGGGCAAAGCCGTTTGGCCAGCGCCAGCCGCCGTTCATACTCGCAGACACAGACAACTGCATCCGTCCAGCGCGCCGCCATACGCTCGGCCACCGCGAACACTCCGGCCGGCAGAGGCGCAAAACGTTCTCCCGCCGGCCAGCCGTGCGGCGTGTAGATCACCGGCAGGCGCAAACTCGCGCAAGCCGCGCGCGCGATCCAGCCGGCTTTGGCCGTGTGCGCCGAAACTAGATCCGGACGCAGACTGGCGAGCTCGGCGCGCAGTTCGCGGTACGCCTGGATGTCGCGCACCGGCTGGATTGCCCTGGCCAAAGAAGCGAGCCGCCGGCACCGGATCCCAGCCGCCTCCAACTGCTCCGCTACCGGACCGCCGCCTCCCAAGAAGACAGTGACCTCGTGGCCGCGGGCGAGCATCTCACCCGCCAGATCCCGCACATGGACGCTGGCGCCGCCCACCGCGTCGCCGCGCGTAATCACATACGCGATCCTCACAGGTCCTTCCTCCGGCTGACGATGACAAGGAATGCCAGCTTGCGAAATACCGCCGTCGCCATGCCGGACACCGCGGGCAAATCCAGCAAACGGGCCAGAGGCGCGCTCCAGGCGCGGTCGCGCAGCCGGAATCGTATGTATCCGGGCTCGTCGAACTGGTTGGTGAAGTACTTGCCGTAGAGGCGAAAGATTTCCGCGCGCGGGCGATAGTGAGTGTAGCTGTCGATCCAGGCCAGCTTGTCAAGCGCCCAGCACCGCCTCGTGGGCGCTTGCTGCTTCCAATAGCCCGCCCCCAGCGCGCGCAGCAGCCAGGTATAGTAAAACCGCACGCGCGAGCCCCTGGCGAACCAGTGTGAAAACGGGATCCCGATGTGGCCTTCCCGCCAGACATCGCGCGAAGGGAAGATGCTCAGCAGCGTACCGCCCGGCCTTAACACGCGGTGGATCTCGGCCAGCGTCCGGTCCAAGTCCGCGACATGTTCCATCACCTGGTTGTTCACCACCAGATCAAAACTGGAATCCGGAAACGGGATGGTCCCTTCGCCGCATTCAACCACCCAGGTTCCCAACAGACCTCTGGAGGCGGCTTCGGCGCGGGCATCCGAACCGGCGTAGTAGACGTCGCAGCCGCGCATGTCGAGGCCTGCGGCGCGCGCCGCCGCCACCAGTTCAGCCGGCCCGCATCCGAAGTCGAGCATGGGCGAGCCAGCAAAGCGCCGCGCAAAATCCAGCACGTAGCGGTTGGTCACGTCCATGGCGTTACTCCAGTTGCCGCCGGGCGCGCTCCAGCAGTTCGCCGTAGAGCCGCTCCCATTGCCCGGTCACGGAGTGGATGTCGAACAGCGCGAGCGCCCGCCGCCGGGCTGCCCGCGCCATTTGCTCTCGTGCAGCCTCATCCAGCGACTCTACCCGGGAGATGGCTTGCGACAAAGCCTGAGCATCGCCGATAGGCACGATGTAGCCGGTCGCGCCATCCTCCACCGCTTCCCGCGCGCCGCCGGCGTCTGTGGAAACCGCGATCAGCCCGCTCGCGGCGGCTTCCAGCAGCACCACTGGCAAGCCCTCTACCACTGAGCTAAGCACCAGCGCATCGGCGGCATTCATCAGCGCCGGCATATCGTCCCGCGCGCCGAGCCAGCGGACGCGGACGCCCAGCCGGCTGGCCAGCTCCCTTAATTCTTCACCCTGCGGGCCCGTCCCGGCCACCAGCAGCACGCTGGAGTTGCGGCAGGCGAAGGCCCGCAACATGGTGGGATAATCCTTCTTCCACATCAGCCGGCCGGCAGCCAGCCAGACAAAGGCGCCATCCAGTTCCAGGGCCTGCCTCATCGCGGCCCGGCGTTCTGCATCCGGACGGAAGACGCCCGTGTCCACAGCGTTTGGGATCACGCACAGCTTGGACGCGCGGACGGCGCCCGCCGTTAAGTGCCGCCGGGATGCGGCCTGGCACACTGCCACCACCTGATCCGCCAGCGGATCGCTCAGCCGGTAGGCCAGATCCCGCAGGCGAACGCCCGAATGGCGGCGGCCGCTTTCCGCAATGCTATGTAAGGTAGATATCACCACCGGGACCGGCGCCACGAGCCGCACAACCCGCGCCATCAGGTTGGCATGAAATAGATGGCTATGCAAAATGGCCGGGCGAAAGCGCGCCAGAAACCGGATCAGCCGCCAGAGACCGCGTGGATCCGCCACCCCGGCGCGCATAGAGAGCGAAACCACCTCGACGCCCGCATCTTTCAAGTCCCCCGAGAACGCGGTGGGTGCGGCCAGCGACCCCCCACCCGTCCGGTATCCCCGCCTGGCCAGCCCCGTGGCCAGCAAGACTACCTGCGCTTCGGCCCCACCACAGCCCAGGCTGGTCGTGAGCAACGCCACCCGGGGCTTCATTGCGGGCCTCCACACAACCTCTCGAAAAGACCGGCGTAGGACTCCACCATCTTGCGCACATCGAATTGCATCGCACGCCGCCGGGCCTGCTCGCCCATTTGCCGCCTCCGCGCTGGGTTTCGCCCCAGCTCCACGAGCGCCCGCGATAGAGCGCGGATATCGCCCGGCGGGACCAGCACGCCGCTCACCCCGTCCTCCACCATTTCCGGAAGGCCTCCGGCCGACGTTACAACGGCCGGCAACCGTGCAGCCATGGCTTCAATCACCGCCACCGGCATTCCCTCCCAGTGCGAGGCCAGGGCGAAAATATCGCAGGCCGAAAGCAGTTCCGTGGTGTCGCGACACAGCCCCAGAAACACGGCCCGCCCCGCTATGCCGTATTGCCCGGCTCGCCGCTGGCACTCGCCAAGCAGGGAACCCTCGCCGGCCATCACCAGATAGGCGTCCGGCAGTTGCGCCAGTGCGGCGGCAAAGGCTTCCAGCAGCCCTAATGGATTCTTTTGGGGCTCGAACCTGGCCAGAGAAACGATTAACAGGTCCGTAGATTTTAAACCGTGCGCCCTCCGCCACCGCTCGCGCGCATCCTGGCGGAAACCCTGCCTGACGTCAGCCCCGTTGTATATGATGGCGTCCGGTTCCCGTCCGTAAGCCCGCCGGAACGAGCACGCCACCTCGGCGGAAATCGCCACACTGGCGACGCCCAGCCCGTAAGCCGCGCGGTGGAGCAGGCGTCCCGGCAGATCCCCTTCTCGCAGTGCCAGGTTGTGAACCGTA
>CAYSBM010000014.1:5757-16665 GCA_964429095.1 uncultured Solibacteraceae bacterium
TGCCGCGCCACGCCAGCCAGCGCGCGGGCAATGCGTAGCGAAGCACATAAGAGTGCGTGTGAATGATGAGGGGACGGAAGCGGCGTATGACGCCCGCCAGCCGGCCCCAGATGCGCGGATCCATGCCGCGCCGCTTTCCCAAGTGCCATACCGGAACCTCGTGCGCCGCGAGTTCGGCTTCGAAGCCGCCCTCGTAGGCGTCATACAGCGATACTACGGCGGGCTCGAAGCGGCCGCGGTCCAGCCCGCAGGCCAGCTCGACCGCTACCCGTTCGGCGCCGGCCCGCCGCAGCGTAGCCAACACCTCGCGCCCCCTGATCATGTCCCCACATCCTCGCCGGGCTGAAACGCCCGCGCCCAGGCCGTGAGAATCAGCGCCATGGCGAACCAAGTGGGTTTGCGGTTTTCCCACGTCAAGGTGGACACACCGATGGCCCAGACGGTCATGTTGGTCAGCCAGAGTGCGCGCTCCCGCCCGCGCAGCATGGCGATGAACGCCGCTAGCACCGCCAATAACAGTCCGAACACCGCCGCTCCAACTGCTCCGGTCTCTACCAGGACCGAAAGAAAGGTGTTGTGCGCCGTATATTCGTGGCCCGGAACCGGCGGCCGCCCCAGATAGGGATAGACCGCCTCAGGATAGGCCCCCGCTCCCACGCCCAGGAGGAAACGTCGCCGGAACGCCTTGAGGCCCGCCTTCCAAATGTGTGTGCGGTTGTGCAAGGTGCCGCGCGTCAGTTCGGTGTGGAATGTCGCCAGCCGCTGGCGCGAAGCTGGCGGCGCCAGCCACAGCGCTCCGAGCAGGAGGCCCGCCAGCATGACGCCGCTAAATACCCGCTGCCCGGCCGGGGCATCGCGCCATGTGAGGGCCGCGTACGCAAAACCCGCGACCGAGGCGGCCAGCGCCATGCGCGAAGCTGTCAGCAGTACGGCCGCCACCATCATGAGCCCGCAGAGCCATATTACAGCCCGCTGCCCGCGCTTCAAGCGGCCCGCCAGATACAGCGTCATGGGAATGGCCAGAGCCAGCGTCAGGCCCAGGTCGTTCGGGTCGAAGCCGGCCGTGGCGTACCGGCGGTAGTAAGTCTGCTGGCCGCGCGCATAACGCAGCAACGTCAGAGCGGAAGACACCGCTGCGCCGTAAACGTAGCATCGCAAAAGCCACGCCTGGCATTCATCCGTGCGGCAGAACTCCCAGATCAGCCACAGCATCAGCCACAGTTGAGCCAGTGTACACAAGCGCGCCGCGGTAGCCGCCGGCGCAATGCTCCACAAATACGTAACGCCGCTCCAGAGCACGAAGCAGGCCGCCAGCAACAGCCCGGCGTTCGGCAGACGCAGCGCACGGCGCGCCGCCACGGCGGCCGCCCCCGCCAGCAGCGCGGCGCCTCCGATGGCCCGGGTGAGCGTTCCGAATCCGGCCAGTATGATGGCCTTCTCCAGCGGCAGCGAGAAGACGAGCGCACAGACCAGCGCCCACGCTGTGTGTTCCAGCCTCCCCACGATCGGCTGTTTCACCTGGCCGCCTCCATCCGCCGCAGAACGCGCCGTAGAATCGCCGCTTCGCCCGCGATCTGCACCAGCCAGGCCGCAGCCAGCGCCACGGCGGCGCCATGAAGGCCCAGCCCCGGCGCTAGCAGCCAGCTCCCCGCCGCCGAAACCGCCGCCACCAGCGCCAGCAAAGGAGCTTGCGCGGCATAAACCCGCATGCCGGTGATCGCGTAGCCCAGCATGATCGCCACATAGCAGCAGATGCCGGCGCCCATCATCCAGACCAGCAGCCCGCCGTAGGCCGCATACGCCGGACGGTACACCAGCTTGAGCGCCCACTCTCCTACGGCCACCGCCGCCAGGACGCCAGCCGCGCCCAGCGCACCGGCCACCCCCAGCAACTTCCAGATCAGCGTATGCAGCCGGCCGCTATCACCCTGGCTGTAGTAGCGCGCCAGGCGCGGCATGGCGGATTGGCCAAGCGCGTTGGCGGCCGTTGAACCAATGGTGAGAAACGAGGCCACGGCCGCGAAAGCGCCCAACTCCGCCAGCCCGTAATTATGCTCGATCGCATAGCGCGGCGCGTTCACCGTGAGCGAAACCAGCATTAACACAAGCCCTAGCGGAACCGCCTGCCGGAGGATGGCGGCCTGCCCTGCAAGACCCGTGGGCGGCTGCTCGCCTTGTGCGCCGGAAGCCGGCCGGTCATAGGCCAACAGCACTGCCAGGCGCACTACCCCCAGCGCCGCCACGGCAGCCACCAGGCTGTGTGTGAGCCACAGCACAGCGCCCAAAGCCGCCGCCGAAAGAACGCCCCGCGCCGCCATCGAGCGCGCGATTTGATCCATTCGCTCGCGCCGCTGCATCAGGCCGTAATAGATGTCGCTCACCTGATCGGCCGCCAGCGCCGCGCTGAGCAAGAGGATGAGCGCCGGAACCGGATGCGCGTATCCGGAAATGAGGGCCGCGAGCCCCGCCGCCGCAACCCCCAAAAACGTGGCCGCCAACCGCACGGCATAGTAGTCGCCGAAGGGGCGCCGGCGTTCCACATCGCCCGCCAGGATGGAGCGCAGATTGAGATGCGAGAACATGGCGATGGGGTTGGCGACGGCCGCCGCCAGCGCATACTGGCCGAGCAAGGTGCTGCTGCCGAGTTTTGCCACCAGGCTGAGAATCAGCCACTGGCTGGCCGCAAACGCCACGTTGCCGGCCAGCGTGGCGGCAAAGTTCGCGCGCAGAGACCAAGGAACCGGCTCAAGAGGATGCGTTTGGCTGGCGATCCGGGGCTCCTCTCCTGTTGACACTTATTCTAATGCCGCCGCTGCGGCACGCTCCAAACTCCGGGCGCCCTCGAAGGTCCAGATGAACTCCGGGTAGATACCCTCCGCGCAAAGCTTCGCCGGGTATACGTTCGAGTCGTAGGACCGCGTCTCAAACTGCGCCCCGCGGCTGCCCAGCGAGTAACCGCCGGGAATCGTCGAACAGTTGAAGGTGAACAGGCAGCCCCCACCCCGGGCCATCTCCACGCAGACGTCCCAGTCCTCTCGGGTGCTTACAAACGGCAACGCCAGCGGCGAGAAAACCTGCTGGAGCGCGAGCGCGAATAAGTACTCCTGCCGGGTGGGAATAAAAGGCGTGGCTTGCACGGCGGCGCCCGGCGCCGGCTTCAGGCGTGGCGTCCCGATGATGCCCGCCCGAGTGCCGCACCGGCGCCGTAAATACTCCTGGTGCCGCATCAGCATCCACCAGTCCCGGCGCCAGTCAGCCAGTCCGGAAAGCACGCCGATGCCGATCTCGGCAATACCGCCCGCGATCATGCGCTCGTAGGCGTCCAGCCGGTATTCAAAGCCGGATTTCTTGGTGGCTTTGGCATGCAGTTCCGCGTAACGGCCGCGGTCGTAGGTCTCCTGCCAGAGAACAGAAAACGTCAAGCCCGCCTCAGCCATCCGCCGGTAATCAGCTTGTTCAAACGCCTCAGCGCTCAGACCTACCAGCCCGCCGCCAGCGCGTTCCAGTAAGTTCTTTACCAGCCCGATGTGCCGGCAAATGGCGTCCGCCCGCATACGCGGGTCGGTGGCGTAAACCAGTTCGATCGCCCGCATGCCCTTTTCGTCGATCAGGTAGCGAACTTCCCGCTCCAGTTCTTCTTCGCTCAACCGCAGGCGTTCCACCCCCACGCCCCGGTTGCCTGAGCGGAAATTGCAATAGCTGCAATCCTCGCCGCAAATGCTGGTTACATACACCGGCACGACCGCAAAAACGCGGCCGGCGAAATACCGGCTCTTGCGTTGCCGGGCGATGTCCAGAGCCCCGGCGTACAGATTCCCGCCGCAGGCCGGCTGGTCCAAAAAGAGCAAATCCGGCACCCGCAAATCAAAAGGTTCCGCCTCTTCAAGCAGCAAGATAGCCTCGCCCTGCTCTGGCGGCGCCACGCTGGCCGAAGCCCGCCATAGCGCTGGATACTCGTCGGAAAACATGGCTTATTTTCATCTTGCCATGGAAGCGCCCCCGCCGCGCTTGAGTTCCATGCGAGGCGCGGTCTACGATGAGTGTTGGCCGTGCGACGGCCCGGTAGCAGGCTTCATGCAGCAAGACGCCTCAGGCAATGTGCCCGCTGCCCCGGTTTCCCCGGAGCACTATTCCTGGACAGCCGAGGGCAAGCCCCTCACCGTGCGCCTCGCCTATAGCGTGATCGAGCGCCTGCACGTCGATGTGATGCAAGGCTTTGGTCTGGTCCCCAGGCGCGGCGCCGAAGTGGGAGGGCTGCTGCTCGGCAACATTGTCCAGGATGGCGGAACGGAAGTTGTCATTGATGATTATGCGCCCGTCGCCTGCGAGCACCGCCACGGCCCCTCCTTCTCACTCTCCGGCGATGACCGCCGTATGTTCGCCGCCGCGGTCGAGAAATGGCGGCGCCAAGATAGTCCGCAACGCTATGTGGTCGGCTGTTACCGTAGCAACACCCGGACGGAGTTCTGCCTGAGCGATGAAGACCGCGCGCTCTGCGATGAGTTCATCCCTGGCGATTCCTGCGTCTTCTTGCTCATCAAGCCCTTCGCCACCAAAGCATGCCAGGCAGCCTTTTTCTTCCGCGAAAACGGTGTGTTTCCCTCCGAGAGCCCTTATGGGACGTTCCCTTTCCGGCGGCAGGATGCCGGCGCAGCGCCGGGGCCGGAGCAGTCAAGACCCCGGCAAGCTTCCGAACCGCTGCCCGCCGCTTCAAATCCGGCTCCCGACGGCGAACGGCCTTCCCCTGTAACTGCCCGGGGCCGTAGCCAAGCCCCTGCTGCTGTGCCAATCCGCCCGTTGGGCCGCTTCGCTGTGGCCTCGCCCGGCCCCAGCCCGATTGAGGAGCGCCCCGCAGCCCCCCCCAACCCGCAGGTGGCACGAATCGCCTCCCCGTTGGAAACCATGGCGCCACCGCGCGGCCGGCGCAGCGTTCCGCTGCCTCTGGCATTTGTCTTTCTACTACTCGGCGTGTTGCTGGGCTTTCAGGCCGCCCTGCAAATGCGTCCTGAACCCCAGCCTCAGTCTCCCGAAACCCTTGTCCGCTTGGGCCTGCATGTGGTTCAGCGAGGCGACAACCTTCAAGTAAACTGGAACCGGGACTCCGTTTTCATACAACCGGCGCAGCGCGCCGTCCTGTTTATCTGGGACGGCGCCGACCAGAAGTCTACAGAACTGGACGCGGCCACCTTGCGCAGTGGAAACGTAGTCTACCGCCGGATCACCAGCGCGGTCAGCTTCCGTTTGGAGGTATTCCTGCCGAGCGGCAGAACGGTTTCTGAGACTTGCGAGTGGCGTTTGCCCTGAGTCTCAGGGATGTTGGAACTCATTGGCCCGGGGAATCAGATCAAACAGCACGCCGCTGGGAATGTCGGTGCGCCAGTGGCCTGCCCAGCGTGCATAGCCCACAACGGTGAGAAAAATCAAGACGATGCCCGCAGCCATGATCCAGGCCGGCAGTCTGCGGCCGGCTGCGGTCATTTTCAGGGTGCCTTCCACCGGGCAGGCGGCGACGCATTCATAGCATCCGGTGCATTCCGGCGAGCGCACGCTCAGTAACACGTCCACAGGCAACAGCGAAGGGCAAGCCTTGGCGCATTTCGCACAATCGATGCACAGATCAGGCGACCGCCGTATGCGTACCGGGCTGAAGCGGGCAAACAAGCCCAGCAGCGCACCATAAGGGCACAAGTACCGGCACCAGAAATTTTGATAGAAGACGGAAAGGACCGCCAGGACTCCCAGAACCACCGCAGCCGTGATTCCCAGATGCCGGAAGAAGTTCAGCATCTTGACGTCGCTGATCATGCCGTAGGGGCCATCCAAGAACGCGCGAATCGCTTGCGCGGACATACTGCCTACCGCATACAGGAACAATCCCAAGAGAATGTACTTCAGGCTGCGCAAGGCTACGTCGGCCCGCTTTGGAAGGCGGAACGAGCGCCGGAAAATACTGCGTCCCACCTTCCACAGCCATTCCGACACCGTTCCCACCGGGCACAGCCAGGAGCAAAACGACTTTCTGAGAAGGAACGCGATCGTCAGAAACGCAACCAACAGGAACATGCCCGCCGGGTGCACGCTCGGGACCTCACCTGTGGTGAGCCAGTACTTCAGGTTCATGAGCGAGGCGATGGGCAGCCAGCCCTCCACCCCAGGCGGTCTGCCCACATAGGCGATCGAGCCTCCGGTCTCGTAATAGCGGACCCAGAGGAAGAATTCCAGCCCGATCCAAAGGTTGAGCGCCAGAAAGGCGAACTGTACGGTTTGGCGCAGCGACTGCGAACGATCTCGCCCGCGCCGCCGCACGGCGCGCTTGCCGCTGTTCGGGCTGGTGGTGGTTGCCGCACAAACCATTCGCCTTCCAGACTAAGGGAGAACGGCGCTCTGGCGCAGTGACCTGGATCACCGTCTCAGAATTCAGTTTCCGCCTCGCGCTCCAGGCCTTCGCGGTCCACCAGCACCACCGTCCGCCGGTCGATGCGAATAAGCTTTTCCGCCTGAAAGCGGCTCAGGTTGCGCGATACGACTTCGCGCGCTGTGCCTAGCCGCAGCGCGAGCTCCTGATGGGTCACGGGAAGAACGAATTCGTCGCGGCCGGCTTGCTGGCCGTAGTCTATCAGCGTCCTTGCCAGCCGCTGCCTCACACTGCCGAAAGTGACGCTTTCCACGACTGAAACCAGGCCGCGCAGCCGGCGGCCGACCACCGCTAGCATTTTCAAGGCCACGTCTGGATTCTGGCGGCAAACCTGATGCAGGTCCCGGATGCTGATGATGTAGGCCACCACCTCGTCCACCGCCACAACCGAGGCAGGAACCGGACCGCCGTCGAACAGGGGAACTTCCGCCACCGTGGAAGGAGCGGTTTCGATGGTCAGCATGATCTCGCGGCCGCTGGAGGCGACTTTGAATACCTTCACACTCCCCTGGCCGATCACAAACAGCCCTTGCGGCGGCGCCCCTTCGTGCGCCAGTATCTCACCCGGAGCGTAATGTTTGGTGACGGCCCGTCCAGCTAAAGCCTGCGCTTCGGCCGCCGACAAACTGGCGAAGAGCGGCGTGGCCAAAATGGCTTCTAACTTCCCGGCGGACAAGGACCTTCCCTCCGCTTGCGCACCGCCACCGTGGCCTTATAAGCCTCCAGCAACCGCTGGCGCGACGCGGAGTCCAACGGCGCCGGCTGCTCGGCGCTCAAGTGTCCATGGCACAAATCCACCGTTCGCCGCAGGCTGTTGAGGAACTCGATGCAGGGCGGGCAATCGGCAATGTGCGCCCGGAACTCCTCGCAAGTTGACTCCGGCAACTCGCCGTCCAGAAAAGCGCTGAGCTGCGCGAAAATTTCCTTGCATTCTAACCCATGCTTGTGCACCGGCTCTGCCATGTCACCCTCTCAATTCCGCTCGGCCCTTTGCAGATACTGATCCAGCTTCTGCCGCAGCGCCAGCCGCGCCCGGTGCAGCCGGGTCTTGACCACTTCCACTGAGACGCCCAGCACCTCAGCCGTTTCTTCAGTGGTCAATTCCTCGATGTCCCGCAGAATCACCACCGGGCGGTATATTTCCGGTAATTCGGCGATGGCCCGGTCCAACAGTCCGCGCAACTCCTTGCGAAGCACCTCGTTATCTGGCAGCGCGCTCCAGTCCGCAATCTGAATCCGCCGCTGGCCGCCATCATCGCTCTGCCCGGGCATCAACTCTTCCAGGCTGAGCTCCTGCGCCGGAGCAAAGACACTCTTGCGCCTCTTCATGTAGCAGGCGTTACGGGCGATGGCAAACACCCAGGCTTTCAGGCGCTCCGGCTCGCGAAGCTGGTCCAGGCTCTGAAACACCTTCAGAAGGGTTTCCTGGGCCACTTCCTCGGCGTCCTCGCGCTGTCCACCCATAAGGTAGCTGTATTGGAAAAGTTTGGACCGGTATGTCTGGACAAAGCGGTCGAAAGCGCCCAAGTCCCCCGCCATCAAGTCCCGAGCCAGTTGGGCTTCCGTTGTATTCGCCACTACGGCCGATTGTAGCCGGAAGCAGTACCCCGGCGAAAGCCCGCCTCCGGTTGCCCGGTTCTCGTTTAACATGGATGCGGGCGTACCTTGGAGGTGACAAGCCGGAAGCATGTTAGCTCTCCGGTAACTTCCGGCGCTCGAATGCATCCTCAAACCATGTGACAGGAAATGGGAACCGCATGAGGCTATTTGCTTTCTCAGTCGCTGTACTCGCCGCGCCGGCATGGAGCCAAAACGCCCTGACGCTGGAAGAGGCGGTTCGTTTGGCTCTCAAACAAAACCCCGCCATGGAGGCCAGCCAGGCGGGCGTGGAAGCAGCTTCGGCCAGAATCGATCAGGCCCGTTCGGGCTATTTGCCGAAACTCAACTACAGCGAGTCCTGGCAGCGGAGCAACAACCCGGTCTTCGTCTTCAGTTCTTTGCTGACGCAGCATCAGTTTACCGAAAACAATTTCGCCATCGGCCCGCTTAACCGTCCCGATGCCATGAATAATTTTCAGTCCCGTATCTCGGTGGAACAACCAATCTATGACGCCGGCATGACGGCCAAAGCCAAACGCACGGCGGAGTTGGGACGCGCCGTGGCGGCCGAACAGTCGCGGCGCACTTCAATGGAGGTCATCGCTGGCGTGGCCCGGGCTTACTATGGCGCCGTGCTGGCTGCCGAGGCGCTCAAGGTCGCCGAGGAAGCAAAGAAGTCGGCCGAAGCCGATTTGGCGCGCGCCGAGGCCATCCGCGCCGCCGGTATGGCGACCGACGCCGATGTGCTGTCCATTCGCGTGCATCTGGCAGCCGTAAACGAGCAGTTGATCCGGCGGTCTAACGACGTGGAACTGGCGCGTGCCGCACTCAATGATGCCCTGGGCATGCCGCTGGACCGGCGTTTCGACCTGACGACGCCGCTCCAGCCCATTCCGCTGTCCAACCTGCCTTTGGAGGAATACGCCCGGCGTGGATTGCTGGAAAGGCCCGAACTCCGCCAGGCCCGCCTCGCCGCTCAGATCGGTGAAACACAGGCCTCGCTGGCCCGCTCCAGCTTTCTGCCCATGGTGGTTTTCCAGGCCGCTTTCGAGGCCGACCGTCAACGTTTCGTGGACCGCGGCGGAGCCAACTGGATCAGCGCCATCGGCATGCGCTGGAATCTTTTTAACGGTGGGCAGGATAAAGCCCGTATGGAGGAAGCCCGCCAGCAGACCCGCCAGGCGCAGGCGCTGGCCAGGCGCGGCGAGTCCGCCATCAAGTTGCAGGTCGAAAGCGCGTACCTGGACTGGAAGGCGGCGCAGAAACGCATCGAGGTGGCCAGCGCTGCTCTCGCCTCCGCCGAAGAGAGTCTGCGCATCACCAAGAACCGGTACGCCAACGGCTTGGCCACGGTCACTGACTTGCTCCGCACCGAAACCGCACTCTTGGAGACGCGCACGCGCCATCTGGCCGCCGTTCACGATCAGCGTGTGGCCGCCGCCATGCTGGAGTTGGCCGCCGGCACTCTAAACGCATCGAGCGATGTTTTGAAATAGAGGAAAAAGATGAACCTTCGACGCTCCCTCATCCCCGTTCTGGCTATCAGCCTGATTTGGACCCTATCCTGCGGTGGTGAAAGACGCTCCACCGGCCAGCAAGCCACCACGGCGCCCATCGCGGTGCGCACCGCGGCAGCCGCCGCGCTGGAGTGGCCCGCGTTTTATGAGGCTACCGGCACGGTGCGTGCGCGAATCGCGTCCACACTTTCCAGCAAGGTGATGGGCTATGTGCGCGAAGTGCGTTTCCAGGCCGGCGATCATGTTCAAGCCGGCCAGGTTCTGATGGTGCTCGACGCCAAAGACCTGGAGGCCCAGCGCGCGCAGGCCGAGGCTGCCGTGCGCGAGGTCCGAGGCGCGTTGCCCGAAGTGACCGCCGCCGCCGCCGCCGCCCAGGCCAACCTGGATCTGGCTTCCAAGACCTTCGCCCGAATGCAGGATCTGTTTCAAAAGAGATCGATTTCCCATCAGGAGTTCGACGAAGCCTCCGCCCGCCTCAAGGTGGCCCGCGCCAGCTACGAGATGGCCGTAGCCAAGCAGGAACAGCTTCAGGCCCGGATTCGCCAGGCGGAGGAAGCCCTGCGCGCCGCCGGCGTCATGTTGAGTTATGCCGAGATGAAAGCCCCCTTTGCTGGGATTATCACCGACAAGCGCGTCGAACCGGGCGTGCTGGCGGCGCCCGGCATGCCTTTGGCCACCATTGAGCAATCCGGCGCCTTCCGGCTGGAAGTTCCCGTGGAAGAATCCTATATCGCGCAGATGAGGGTGGGCCAGCCGGTCTCGGTGAGGCTGGACAGCCTGGACAAGACCTTCGCGGCGCGGATTTCCGAAATCGTTCCGGCGGTTGACGCCGCTTCACGCGCCTTCCAGGTGAAAATTGATCTGGGCGGCGGAGCGGGGCTCCGCTCGGGGCTGTTCGGCCGGGCGCGCTTTCCGCTCGGCTCGCGCCGGGTGCTGGCCATCCCCGCGACGGCGGTGGTTGAGCAAGGCCAAGTCCAGTCCGTGTTCGTGGTCGAAGACGGCCGCGCCCGTAGCCGCCTGATCACCACCGGAGCGCGCCAGGATGGCCAGGTGGAGGTGCTTTCCGGACTGAGCGCATCGGAAAAGATCGTCAACCCCGCGCCGCCTGCTTTATTTGACGGCGCGCGCCTGGAGGTGCGTCCGTGAGCAAACCGGCAACGTTGGGCATTGCCGGCCGCCTGGCCCAGGCCTGGATTAACTCCAAGCTCACCCCGCTGGTCATCGTGGCCTCGTTGATGATTGGCGCCTTTTCCGTCTGGCGCCTCCCACGCGAAGAGGAGCCGCAGATCATTGTCCCGATGATCGACATCTTTGTCGGCATGCCGGGCGCCTTGGCGCGCGAAGTGGAAGAACGGGTCACCCGGCCCATGGAGAAGT
>CAYSBM010000014.1:16675-18013 GCA_964429095.1 uncultured Solibacteraceae bacterium
ATCCCGGGCGTCGAATACATATACTCCACTTCCATGCCCGGGCAGGCTATGGCCATCGTACGGTTCAAGGTCGGCGAAGACGAGGAAAAGAGCATCGTCCGGCTGAACCAGAAGATGTTCGCCAATTTCGATCTGATTCCCCACGGCGCCACGCAGCCTCTGATTAAACCCCGCTCGATCGACGATGTGCCTATCCTGGCGCTCACTTTCTGGAGCCAGCGTTATGACGATTACCAACTGCGCCGCATCGCCGCGCAGGTGCACGACGCCGTCAAGCAAGTCGACAACGTCTCGGCGGTGTCGCTGATCGGAGGACAGCGCCGCGAGATCCGGGTCACGCTCGACGCCAGCCGGCTGGCCGCCTATTCGCTTTCTCCCATGCAGGTCTACGGCGCGTTGGGTGCTTCCAACCGGCGGCTGCCCTCCGGTAAGTTCTCCAACGCGAACCGCGAGTTTACTTTCGACACCGGTGAATTCTTGCGCACCTCGGACGACGTCGCAGCCGTAGTAGTGGGAGTCGCCAATGGCAAACCAGTCTTTGTGCGCGATGTGGCCCAGGTCGCTGACGGCGGGGAAGAACCCTCGCAATATGTGCAGTTCGGCTCGGGCGGCCAGTTTCATCCCGCCGTTACGCTGGCCATCTCCAAGCGCAAAGGCACCAACGCTATTACTGTCGCCGAGCATGTCCTGGATCGCGTCAACGGGCTTAAAGGCAGCCTCATTCCAGACGATGTGAATGTCTCCATCACACGCCATTACGGAGAAACGGCGGCCGAAAAATCCAACGAACTGCTCTTCCACATGGCCATCGCCGTCGTCTCGGTCAGCATCCTGATTTGGATCGTGCTGGGCTTCCGCGAGTCCCTGATCGTATTTACAGCTATCCCCGTGACTCTGGCGCTCACGCTCACCGTCTTCTATCTGTACGGCTACACACTCAACCGCATCACCCTGTTTGCATTGATCTTTTCAATCGGCATTTTGGTCGACGACGCCATCGTGGTGGTGGAAAACATCGTCCGGCATTGGCGCTTGCATGCCCACTCCGGTAAGTCGATGACCGAGATTGCCGTGGGCGCGGTGGATGAAGTGGGCAACCCCACCATTTTGGCCACGCTCACCGTCATTGCCGCCATCTTGCCCATGGCTTTCGTGGGCGGGTTGATGGGTCCCTACATGCGGCCCATACCGGTCGGGGCATCGGCGGCCATGGTGTTTTCTCTTATTGTCGCCTTCCTGGTGACTCCCTGGGCGGCCATCCGGCTCTTAAAGCGTGGCGCCGGGCACCGACTCGGAGCACCGGAAGACGCTCACGCGCGGCGTGATCGCGTTGTGATG
>CAYSBM010000015.1:0-5920 GCA_964429095.1 uncultured Solibacteraceae bacterium
TCCGGAATGGGCGCGCATCCACTGCCTGGTGATTCGCGATTTCTACCACCGCTACACGGTGGATGAACACTCACTGGCAGCCATCGGTGAACTTGCGGCGCTGCGAAATTCCACACAGCCGGAAAAGCAGAGGTTCCGGCGATTGCTCGAAGAAGTCGAGGAGCCCGAACTACTGTTGTTTACATTGCTATGCCATGATCTGGGCAAATCGGCTGGCATAGCCGGCCACATTGTCGAATCCGAACGCTTGGCCGCCCAGGCATTGGACCGGCTGGAGGCGCCCGAGGCTCAAAAGCGCGCCGTGTTGTTCTTGGTGCGCCGCCATGCGGACTTCTCGGTAGCGCTGGCGACGCGCGACCCGGCTGATCCCGTCACGGCGGAATGGCTTGCGCACCGCGTGGAAACGCCGGAAAACCTCCGTCTGTTGTTGCTGTTAAGTTATGCGGACTCCAGCGCCGTTCACCCGGGAGCCATGACCGTTTGGCGCATGGAACAGTTGTGGCTGCTGTATGTGAAAACTTACAACGAACTCACCCGGGAACTGGAGGAGGAAAAAATTGGAGCTGAAGCGGTAGGGGGAGAGGAGGATTGCGGCTTCGCCGCAGGGTTCCCCGCGCGCTATTTGCGGACGCAAGCGCCTGGAGCCATCAAGACCCACAGACTGCTGCACGAGGCGGCAGCTAGCCAGGGGGCGGCCGCTGCTGTCACCAAGTGCAACGGAGCCTGGAGGCTGGTGGTTGCGGCGCGGAACCGGAATGGATTGTTCGCCGCTTTATGCGGCGCAATCGCCGGATTCGGGTTGAATATTCTAAAGGCCGAAGCGTTCGCCAACATTCACGGCATGGTGCTGGACATGTTCACCTTCTCAGATCCCAACCGGAACCTGGACTTAAATCCGCCGGAGGTGGAACGTTTTCGCTGGACTATCGAACGGGTCTGCCTGGGCAGGATCGATCCCGCCGACTTGCTGAGACGGCGGCCCCACCCCAAGTTGCCCAGCCGGAGCGCGCGCCTCAAGAGTGTGGTTTCCATCAACCAGAAAGCGTCGGCGTCGGCTACGCTAGTGGAGATTGCCGCCGAGGACCGCCCAGGTCTGCTTTATGAGATCGCCAGGACGATTGCAGCGTCGGGCTCCAGTATCGATGTAGTGCTGGCGAGCACCGAAGCCCACAAGGCTCTGGATGTGTTTTACGTCAGCGCGGAGGGGCGCAAGCTGGATGATGAGAAAGCTGCATGTTTGAAGACCGCGCTTCTGGCGGCCATCGAATAGCCCCAATCAGAAACGGCACTTTGACTGTTTGCGGCAACAGGGGCAGATGAGCTGATAGCACACCAAGCCCAGCAGCGGAAGCGTCACTGCCAGCACGGCGGTCCCCACAGCTGCGTCGTTTGGGTGCCGGGGCCGGAGCCGCGCGGCGAGCGCGGCGGCGCCCAGCAAGACCAGCACGGCCATCGTGGCCCACAGCCAGAGGCGGCGCATCCTGGGTTCGAGGATGCGCATGGCGCGCCAGTTGAAGAAGGCCCATCCCACAGCGCCGGCGGCCAGGAAAGCATACTCCAAGGCATAGTTGTCTTGACCGGCGCGTGAGATATCGTGCAAAGCCGCCAAAGCCAATCCCAGCGCTCCCAGCGCGCCGCAAGCCAAGAAAGCTGCCCTGCCGATCATGGAGGGCAGTGTAGCATAGGCAGCCAAGATGCTAAGATAGTGGGCTCCGGCGGTCTGCCGGGTTCCAGGATTGTTTCTATGCATTCACGCCGCAATTTCATTGGAAAAGTTGCATCCGGTCTGGCGGGCAGTCTGGCCACCACGGCGCCCATACTGGGAGCCAATGATCGCATTCGCTTGGGAATCATAGGCGCCGGCTCGCGCGGCGCAGCCCTCATGCGAGAGGCCATAGCCTGTCCCAATACCGAAATGGTGGCATGCGCAGACGTCTATACCCGCCGCCTGGAAGAGGCCAAGACGATCGTGCCGTCGATCAAGACTTACATGGACTACCGCCATTTGCTTGACGACCAGTCCATCGACGCTGTCTTGATCGCCACGCCCCAGCACCTGCACTGTGAGCACTTTGTGGCGTCGCTCGAAGCCGGCAAGCACGTCTATCAGGAGAAGACCATGGCCTTCACCGTCGAGCACGCCAAGAAGATGCGCGCGGCCTACCAGAAGGCCGGCAAGCGCACGGTGCAGATTGGGCATCAGGCATGCTCCTCTGGATTGTTGCGCGATGCGGTGATTTTCGGGCACGCTTACCCCGTGGGAAAGGTGACGGCAGTGCACTGTCACATGTACCGCAACACACCGCACGGAAAGCCGCAATGGTCGCGGCCGGTCTACCCGGACATGACACCGGAAAACATCCTCTGGAAGTCATTTTTGGGCGAGGCGCCCGAACGGCCTTTTGACCCCAACCGTTACATTAACTGGAGGTTTTTCTGGGACTATTCCGGCGGCAACGTCTATGAGAACATGTCCCATCAACTGGCCTTCTGGTACAAAGTCCTGAACCTTCAAATTCCGCGCGCCGTCACGATGATGGGCGGCATCTACCTGTGGAAGGACGGGCGCGAAGTTCCCGACACGATGAACGTGGCCATGGAGCACGGCGAACAGGTGCTGTTCACCTGGGACTCCGGCTGCTGCAACAACGAGCTCGGAGATACTGACCATGTGCTGGGCACCGATGGGACGCTGTTCCGCAGCCAGCAGTTGCGCTACATCCCGCAAAAGGTGAATCAGCCGGAGGGCAAGGAAGTGCTTGGCCAATCCAAGACCGAGCCTCGGGCGCACATGCAGGATTTCCTGGATGCGATCCGCACGGGGCGCGAACCAAATTGTCCTTTCGAGCTGGGTTTCCGGACCTCGATCGCCTGCCGCATGGCGGTGGAAAGCTACCGCCAGAAACGAACCATGTACTGGGATCCCATTAAGGAAGAAATCAGCTAAACGGAGGCGTGACGTTGACAGCCAGGATCGGCATCATCGGGGGCAGCGGGCTGTACTCGATGCCCGGTTTTGAAGCGCAGCGCGAGGTCCAGCTCAACACCCCGTGGGGAGCGCCCTCGGAGGTTTACGTTGTGGGCCGCCTTGCGGGAAAGGACGTGGCGTTCCTGGCGCGGCACGGCCGCGGGCATCGCATCTCGCCGTCGGAATTGAATTTCCGCGCCAATATCTTCGGCTTCAAGCTGCTGGGCGTAGAACGCATTATCTCGCTCAGCGCCGTCGGCAGCCTGAAACAGGAGCACCGCCCGCTGGACTTTCTCTTGCCGGACCAGTTCGTCGACCGCACGCGCGGCCGCGTGGGGACCTTCTTCGGCGAGGGGCTGGTGGCGCACGTAGGATTTTCGGATCCGGTTTGCCCGGAAGTCGCCGGCGTGCTGTACCAGGCGGGGATGAGCGAGGGATTGAATGTGAAGAGGGGCGGTACGTACCTTTGCATGGAAGGGCCCGCCTTCTCGACCAAGGCCGAAAGCGAGCTATACCGCAGTTGGGGCATGGACGTGGTCGGAATGACCAATCTTCAGGAGGCCAAACTGGCGCGCGAAGCTGAAATCTGTTACGCCACCGTGGCCATGGTGACTGATTACGACTGCTGGCATCCCGAGCACGACGCCGTCACGGTGGATCAGATCATTTCGAATCTGACGCAAAACGCCGAACACGCCGCGCGCCTGGTGGCCGCTGCGGTCGCCGCCATGCCGGATGCGCGCAACTGCAAGTGCGGTTCGGCGCTGGCTTACGCCATCATCACCGATCGCAAGCTGGTTCCCGAGCAGACGCGGAAGAAGCTGGAGCCGATCGTTGGCAAGTACTTCTGCTGAGGAACTGCCGCGTGATCTGCTGCGCCTCAGCTTGGAAGGCGCCGCATGGCCGGAGCCGGCCGTGCAGGCGCTGGCCCAGATGGCCGGTTCCGAGGCGGTTTCCAGGGCCTTGTTCACCGGGCTGGTCGAGCCGCTGGCGGACCGCTTTGACCCTATCCTATGCGAGGTTTATGCGCGGGAGTTTCCGCGCGTACTGGAGCTGATCTGCCCGGGCGTCAAGGCGCAAACTCTTACGGCCCGCTACCGGAGGCTTCGCTTGCCGCGCCGCTGCGAATTCAGCGGCGCCAGCGTGCGCTGTGTGCTGGTGCTTTCTCGCGTCACGCTGGGCGCCGACATCGCCGTGACCAGCGTGATGCTAGACGCCGCGAAACGGCGGTTCCCGAAAGCGCGCATCCTCTTTGCCGGGCCGCGCAAGTGTTGGGAGTTGTTCGCCGCCGATCCTCGCGTGGAACATCTGGAGATTCCATATCCGCGCGGAGGGTCTCTGCTCGGCAGGCTTTCCGCATGGCCGCTGGTGCGAGAGGCTGGCGGCCAGCCTGGAACCATCGTCGTGGATCCGGATTCGCGCCTCACGCAGCTTGGGTTGCTTCCTGTTGGACTCGAGGTTCGGTATTTCTTTTTTGAAAGCCGCGCCTACGGGGGCGACAGTAGCACGCCACTTGGTGAACTGGCCCGGCGCTGGGTGAATGAAACGTTTGGCGTGGATGATGCGCGCGCCTACATCGCTCCCCGCCTCAAACCGCTGCCGGCGCCGCCAGGCATCGCCGTGAGTCTGGGCGTGGGGGAGAATCCGGCCAAACGGATGCGGGATCCGTTCGAAGCCAATCTGCTGGCTGGTCTGGCTGAAACCGGCCTGCCCTTGCTGGTCGACCGCGGGGCCGGAGGCGAAGAAGCCGCGCCTGTTGAACGCCCCATCCGCGACGCCTACCATCGCGAGTTCTTCCCGGTGAGGCTGGCCGACGCGACCATGGGGGCCGGGCCGGGGACGCAGGAAGCCACGGAATTCAACGTGCAGGCGTTCTTCGGAATGTGCAGGGATGCCCGCCTCCCGCCGGGCCTTCATAGGTTCCGATTCCGCGGGCGGCCCCGCGGCCGCCGCCTGCCGCACCCCACTGGTCTGCGTGTTTGCCGGATATCCCAGCCGCCGCATGTTTGAGCGTTGGCGCCCTTCGGGCCAAGGTGAGATCCATGTCGTCGACGCCGAGGGCCGCGAGCCCGTCGATGTGCTGGAGGAAGCGTTGGCCGCGGTGCGAAACAGTGTGGGAAGGTCTTGAGCGAAGTTCTCAAAGACTCATAAGCGCTGCTCAACGTCGCAGCAGTGCGTTGAAGAAGAGCTTGAAGGTCTGATAGCTTTGGCCGCGGTACTGCGGGCGCATGCCGAACAGGATGACATGTCCCGAGCCGGACGGCACATCGGCGAGCGCCGTTCGGCCGCTCAAGTAACGCTCGCCCAGCAGCCAGCCCGACAGCAGGATCCCGGATTGGGGGTAGCGCGCGATGCTCACCGCGTCGCCGGCCTCCCAGGCCGGGCTGCCCTGCATCCAGATGGTGATTTGATCCGGCAAGCCGAGCGTAAGCGGGTGACCGGCTTTCAACTGGACGCGCAGCAGGGAGCCGGGGCAGTAGAATTCCCGTGGGGGCGCCTGGCCGAGCACGTTTTCCGGCCCCACGCCTAACTGTATTGCGGCATATTCGGCCGCGTTGTTGAGGAAAACCAGCGTCTTGCCGTGGGAGAGGAACTCCTTCAGAGCGCTGGCGCCCGCCTGGCCCAACCCGCCACAATATTCGGCGGGCATGGAGCCGGGGCGGTAGCCCTCGGCGATTGTGGAAGCGCGCTGATCGGCGAAGACAATGACATCGTAAGAACGGTGCAACCTGCCCTGCTGAATTTCGCGGTTCCCGAGGCTCGTATAAAGAAATCCGAACTGCTCGAGCACCCAGCGCGTCCAGCCTTCGTCCATGCTGGGGACGAAGCTCTTGTAAAGCCCGATGCGCGGGCGCGGGATCTCCATGTAGCGGCCGGCCGGGTTGGAAGTGTGGAAATCCCCGCTGGATGTGTCGCGGTAGACTTTCCCCCCGGCATTCCAAATCCGGTTGA
>CAYSBM010000015.1:5930-16035 GCA_964429095.1 uncultured Solibacteraceae bacterium
AGATTCGCCCGGAAAGCTTCGCCCACGGTGTCCACATCTACGCCCATCAGCAGCGGAAGCGTATGCGCGGTCACGTCATAAGGGCGCTTGGGCGGCCCGCCTGGATACTGGCGCAGATCGGGATACTTCTGCCGTTCGAGCAGCGTCTTAGCGTAAGCGCCGTAGGGCTGCGCCAAGCGGATTACGTGGCTCCCTGCGGCATAGCGCTTGCTTGACGCTTCGAAGGGCGCCTCGGCGCGCTCGACCTCTACCAGTCCGAAGGAAAGCGTTTCCAGCAGCTTGCAGGCGGCCCCGGGATCTCGTTGAGCAGCCGGAATGACAAAAGCGTAGGTAGTTTTCCGCGCCAGGGCGCGCTGGTGTATGCGGTAAAAGTTGCGCAGGAGATCCTCCCGCCGCGAGGCAGCCTGGAAGGCGACCGATTCCATGGCGATCATCTGGTACTCCATGATGTCGCCAAGCCGCCAAACGCCGCCCGGCCAAGGTTCCAGATAGTTCCAGGCGCGCTCGCGGATCTCGAGCTGCTCCGGAGCGATTTGGATGGGTGAGGCCAGGCGCGCGCTGGCGGATTCACTCAGGATGCGGAGCCCTCCATGATAGAAAGGGTAATGGCGTCCGGGCGTCCAGAGATCATACAACGCCTGAATCAGCACGCCGGTCTTGCCGGCAGCGGTGAGGTCTGCGGCGATTCCCGTGCCGACCATATTGCATTGCTGAATGAGAAGAGGGTCGATGTTCGGCTCGATCGGGTCGGTCCACGGCGGAACGAACATGCGCGCGCCGCGAGGGCCCATCTGGTGAACGTCGTAGACAATCTGCGGCAGCCAGGCGTTGAAGATATGCTCAACCGTCAAACGTGTTTCGGCCTGGGTAAACATGTACCAGTCACGGTTGTTATCGTGCCCCACATACTTCTGGTAGAGTGCAGGAGGCGTAGTCCCCTCAAATTCGCCGCCGCGTGTCTTGCGATACCATGCCGAGACCAGATCCACGCCGTCGGGGTTGAGGGAGGGAACCAAGATGAGGATCACGTTCAAGCGGATGGCGCGCAGCTTCGGAGTCTCTCCGGTGATTAGACGGTAGGCCCACTCGGCGGCGCTATGCGTGGAGGCGAGTTCGTTGGAGTGAATCGAACAGGTGATGGCCACCACCGCCTTGCTGGACGAAACCAACTGCTCTGCGATTTCGGGTGGAGTGCGGCGCGGGTCCGCCAGTCTCTTCTGATTAGCTTGGTAGCGGTCCAGGCTCTTCAGAACCGCTTCATCGGCGATGAACGCGGCGATCAGCGGACGCCCTTCGCTGGTTGGTCCCAGCGTTTGAACTTTGATGCGGCCGCTGGACTGCTGGAGAGTCCGGAAATACGAGACGACTTTGGCCCAATCCAGGACCGGGCCGTCTGGTCGTAGGGGCCGGCCGAAGTATTCCGCGGGCGGGGGCGGCGCGGCGCAGGCTGCGGCCAGCGCAATCCAGACGGCCAGCGCCAGACGCTTCGCTCCGCTCACATCGCAAATGCTCTTTCCCGTCACGGTTTGACCACGCTGCCATCCATGCCTCGCACCTCGGTCCAGTGTGGGCTTCCCGGCAAGACCTGCATGGGATACTTTCTGGCAATGTCTTCGCGCAAATCGATGCCCAACCCGGGCAGTCCGCTGCCGTAAAGGTATCCTCCCTTGATCCTGCCAGCGCCTGGCATCATCTCATGGACCTGGTCGGGAAAGCGGTTGTCCTCCTGAATGCCGAAACTGGTAATGGACATGTCGACGTGGTAGCTGGCGAGCTGGTTGATGGGATCGTTATCGCCGCCTTCTTGGAACGCGGTCCTCACGCCGAAGGCTTCGCATACCGCGGCGGTTTTCTTGGCTTGCGTGATGCCGCCGGTCTGGGAAACGCGGTTGCGCACGAAATCGATAAGCCGGCCGGCGATCAGCGGCATGTATTCGAGTGGGCTGGTGAAGGTTTCGCCCATGGCGAGCGGGGTGGAACAGACCTGGCGGATGTTGCGGAACCAGGCGATCTGCTCAGGCGAAAGCACATCTTCGAGAAAGAACAGATGATATTGTTCCATGCGCTTGGCGAACTCGACCGCCTTAGTGGGCGAGATGCGCTCATGGACATCGTGCAGCAGTTTCACTTCCCAGCCGAGCTTCGCCCTGAGATGGTCGAATAGTCTCGGCACAGCTTGAAGATAGACGTCCTCATCCATGGCTGGACCTTGATAGCCGCCGTCGGGACGGCTACCCTGGCCCGCAGGAATGAACCCGCCGCCGCCGTAGCCGCCTAACTGCGCCCGGACGTGGCGGTACCCTTGCTCCAGGAACTTGCGGACGTTGTCTTCCACCTGCTGGTAATCACGGCCGTCGGCGTGGGCATAGCAGGGCACGGCGTCGCGCGCTTTGCCGCCGAGCAGCTCATAGACCGGCATGCCCGCCCGCTTGCCCTTGATGTCCCACAAGGCCACATCCAGCGCGCTCAGAGCGTTGTTATGGATGGCGCTGTTGCGCCAGTAACCGCGAACATTAGTGCTTTGCCAGAGGTCTTCGATGCGGTCCGGGTCGCGCCCGGTCCAGAATGGCGCGAAATGTTTTTCGATGGCCGCCGCCACGGCCCACGCCATGTTCACGTTGCTGGCCGAGCCGAGCCCATATAGCCCCGGCTCGCTGGTGAGGACTTTGAGGAAGACCCACTGATAGCCGCGTCCGCCGCTGGTTGTAATGACCTTGACTTCTGTGATCTTCAGCGGCGCCAGTCCGCGGGTTCTCTTTTCGTATTCCTGTTGGGCCGATGCAGGCATGGCCGCGATTGGCGCTGCCAGCGCCCGGTGAAAAAAGTTGCGCCGGTTCATGTTTTCTCCCCTCGCCGATTATAGCCAGCCACGCCCGGTCCAGGAACGGGGATGTTCCATGGCCGGTTGTACTGTGGGCGGACGCTCTTGGGATGCTTGTGAACCTCATGCGCCGGCTCGCGTGGGTGCTCCTGCTGGCGGCGTGTCTGGCGGCGGAATCTGGTTCGGGTTACGCGCCGAACTCGATGGCCGCCTCATACATGGCCTCGACGTTGGCCGGGGGTACTTCCGCCTGGATGTTATGCACGGCGCACAAGACGTAGCCGCCGCCAGCTCCCAGATGGGCGATGGTACGGCGCACCTGTTCGCGCACCTGGTCCTGGCTTCCGCGCGATAGCACACGCTGCGTATCTATTCCACCCCAGAAAGCTATCTCCCTGCCGAACTCGCGCTTTAGTTCGGCAGGATCCATTCCCGCGGCAGAGACCTGAACCGGATTGAGTGCGTCCACTCCGATCTCGATCAGGTCCCTGATGAACGGGCGGACAGCCCCGCAACTGTGATACACCACCGCCTTTCCACAACGCTTCACCGCCTCCACCATGCGCTGGTGATAGGGCTTGATGAGCCTCCGGTATAGTTCGGGCCGGAACAACGGTCCGGTTTGCGTCGCGATATCGTCGCCTATCAGCACCAGGTCGACGTGATCGCTGCAAGCGGCGAGAATTCGGCTGGTGGCTTCGATCCAGACCGCCACATAATAGTCTAGGAGGGCCTCCACAAATGCCGGGCGCACCAGCAGATCTTCGAGCCACTCCGCGTAGCCGCGCATGAATTGGGACAAGTGCACGGGCCCGAGCCAGCTTGTGATGGCCACTGCATACTCTGCGGCTCCGCGCTGCGTCTTCGCGCGCTCGCCGAGCCCCTGATATCTGGAGGGATCAGCGGGGTCTGGCCATCGGAAGCGGGCGACATCATCTGGCGTTGGATCCGGCAATTGCTGGAACGGTCCGTTCGCATTGATATAGTGCGTGTCTGAATGGCGGCGCCATGTTACGCCGAACTCGTCGATAAAGGCGGAGCCGGAAATGTCGTGCTCGGCATCTGGCGGCGCGCCGTAGATGAGCGGGCGCACGTCGCACTGGAAACGTTCGACCATGGCCTCATCCACCAGCACTGTGGATCCCCGGCGCGAAAAGCCAGCGGCTGGGGGCATGGCCGGGAGGCCGCGGGGAGCGCGGAGCCTGGCGTGCGCCCCGGCGGTCATCGTGGTGCACCCCGTCCCGCCCAAGTCCAGGGGAACGCGATCGGGTTGCCTGCGGGCTAGCGCGGTGAGAACTCGCTGGCGGTGGGTCAAAGTTGACCTCCCTTTGTTGTAACTTGAAGAGATGACGCCGCAGCGGACGGCTGTGGACGCCAATCCCAATCTTCTTACACCATGCCGACAGAGCAACGATACCAAAAGTCGAGGGCCATGCTCGAACGCGCCCGGCGGAGCCTTGCGGGAGGAGTGAGCAGCCCGTTCCGCGCCAAGTTTCCCGTGCCGCTGTATTTTCGGGACGCGCACGGTCCGCGGGCCGTGGACGTGGACGGTAACGAATATATCGATTACGCGCTGGCCTGGGGGCCTCTTATTTTGGGACACACCCATCCGAAACTGGTTGAGGCGGTGCGGCGCCAGGCTGAAAGACCCCACTGCTACGGCGCGCAGCATGAGATGGAGATTGCGCTGGCGGAGAAGCTCTGCACCCTGGTGCCTTGCGCCGAGCGCGTAGCCTTCACATCCAGCGGCAGCGAGGCCGTGCAGGCGGTGCTGCGCTTGGCGCGGGCTTATACCGGCCGTAATCTCATCCTGAAGTTCGAAGGCCACTATCACGGCTGGTTCGACTCCGTCCTTCTCAGCTACCGCGGTTCGGCCGAACAACTGGGGCCGGTCGACAATCTGAGAACGTCTTTGAACTCCAAAGGGCAAACGCCGAATGCGGCTGAGAACGTGGTTGTCGCGCCGTGGAACGATCTGGAGAGGCTGCGGCGCATATTGGACCGCCGCGGCCGTGAGATCGCGGCGGTGATCACCGAGCCTGTGTTGTGCAACAGCGGTTGTTTGATGCCGCAGCCGGGATACTTGGAAGAGTTACGGGAACTCACACGGGCTTGCGGCGCGTTGTTGATCTTTGACGAGATTATCACCGGTTTTCGGATGGCGCCGGGCGGCGCGCAATCGGCCTTTGGCGTGACGCCCGATTTGGCTACGTTCGGCAAGGCGTTGGGCGGCGGTCTGCCTCTCAGCGCGTTTGCCGGGCGCGCCGAGATCATGGAATTGATGGCGGGCGGTGGCGTGGTTTACGGAGGCACGTTCAACGGGAACCCCCTGTCATTGGCCGCCGCCCTGGCCACCTTGGAGGAACTCGAGGCCGGGGACGGCGCGGCGCTGGCGCATGCCAACGCCATGGGCCGGGCGATTGCAGAGGGTATCTCGTCGGCGGCCGCTGAATACGGGCTTCCAGTGGTGGTCAGTGGCTTCGGAGCGGCTGTTTCGATCCATTTCACGCGCTTGACCAGCCTCCGGTCCTACCGCGACTATTTGCAGAGCGACCAGCAGATGCTGGCCCGTTACTTGCGCCGCATGCTCGATGAGGGCATCTACCAATTGCCCGACGGCCGCATGTATGTGAGCGCGGTGCACACCGTAGGCGAGGTGCAACAGACGGTTGCCGCCGCGCGCAAAGTATTGGCCGGAATGGCTGCCTGACTTACAGCTTCAGATCTGCTTCCAGCCTGGTGTTGAGCTCGAGCATCTCGTCCCAGGTGGCTGTGCCGCCGCGGTAGGCCGCCATACGGCCGAGCACGGAAGTGAGCGTTGAGTCGGCACTCTCGGCGGCGTTGTTCAGATACTTGCCGGTACGAATGCTATCGATGAAAGCCTTGACGTTGTCAATGGCCCCGCCGGTGAAAGTGTCGTCGCGCTCGGCGCCTTTCCACGGCTTGTCGCCGGTAATGGCGACGTAACCGTCGTTGCGCGGGTCGACCTGGTAGCGCGGCCCCAGCCCGTAATGTTCTTCGAGCGTGCCTGCCGAACCGTAAACCCGCGTGCAGATATCGTAGTATCCGCGGACGTATTGCGCGGAGCTGAAATCGGCGATGACATTGTTGGGATACCAAAAGGTAACCACGAAGTAATCCCAGCAGTCACCGTACTTCATGCGAATCTTGCGCCCACCCATGCCCCGGGCTTTCAGTGGGTGCCCGCCCAAAACCCAGTTGGCCATGTCGAGCACATGGACATTCTGTTCGACGATGATGTCGCCCGACAACACCCGGTCCCGGGCCCAATATCGCAACCGTGCTTCGTCGCGGCTCCATTCCGGCTTAGGTACAGGATCTCCGCCGGAGCCGTGATAGTAGACGTGCGCCAGTGCAGGCGTGCCGATGTCGCCGCGCTGTACGCGCAGGGCCGCCTCCCGGAAGACCTCGCGGGCGCGGGTTTGAAAGTCCACGAGAAAGCTTAGCTTGCCTTGCGCCTTGCGGCCGCTGGCGGCGATGGAGAGGCAGCCCGGGGCATCAACGGCTACGGGTTTGGCCAGGAAGACATGTTTGCCGGCATCGACCGCCGCAGCCGCCTGTTCGGGATGAAAGTACGGAGGCGTTTCAATCACCACGGCGTCCACCCGCGAGGCAATCAAATCCCGATAAGCGCCGAACCCGCGGTAGAGCCGCGAGGGCGCCACCTTGAATTTCTGCGCACCTTTGTCCAGCCGGTCCTGGAAGACGTCCGCCAGGGCCACGATGCGGGCGCCGGCGTGCTCGATGAAAAAGTCGCCGATCCACAAGCCGCGTCCGCCCGTGCCGATGCTGCCGACTTCTACGGCGGAGTTAGCCTGGGTGCCGAAGCCTGTCTCCGGCTTGAGTACAAGCAGCCCTGCGGCGGAAGACGAGGATGCAAGAAACGCGCGGCGGTTGGCCACGCCGGTTAGTTTCGAAGGCATGATCACCGATTCTGAGGCTCCCTCCGCTCTGATGTCAAGCGGCCAAGAAGAATGCCCGCAACGCGCCGGGCGTTGCGGGCATTGACAAAACAACGGGTGGCTCTCAGCCTACGAATTTCCAGCCCTTGCGGAACTTGGGCTTCAGATACTCGTTGGCCGCCTTATTGTTGGTGAACTGGCGCTTGTTGGCGTCCCATTCGAGCTTGCCCTCGAAATTCATGGCGATGACGCCGAGCAGCATCCACTCGACGAAGGGGCCCGCGACGCTGAAGTTCGAGCAAGCCGGCTCGCCACCCTTGCAGGCGCGGATCCAGTCGCGGTAGTGACCGGGCGAGCGGGTGAGGAGCTTGGGCGGCATCTTGTAATCCTTCATCCTATCGTCGGGCACCAGCCGGGTGTTTTCGCCGTAGCAGCCCGTAGTAACCATGCCTTTGTCGCCGATAAACAGGCTGCCGTTGTTGTCCTTATCGCCGATAAGCGTGCCTTCGGGCAGGCCATCCACCTTGGGCGGCTGGGCCACCCGGTCGTACCAGAAGATCTGCACCGGAGGCATGCCGGGGCGGGCGGGGAAGTCGAAGCGGATGGCGGTGCGGTACGGGAAAGTGTACTTGCTCTTGCCTTCCACCTTCATACATTCCACGCTGGTGGGCGCGGTCAGGCGCAAGGCCATATTGGGCGTGCCCAGGATGTGACAGGCCATATCACCAATGGCGCCGCAGCCCCACTGCGGATAGGCGCGCCACTTGATCACAATATAATCGGGACTGAAGGGCTGCGGCTCGGAGCAGCCCAGCCACGCGTCCCAATCCAGGGTGGCGGGAATCGGACCTTCTTTGGGGACTACATCCGGACCCTGCGGCCAGTACTTGCCTGGGCGGTCCGTCCAGGCCAGCACTTTGGTGACATTACCGATGTCGCCATTCCATATGATTTCGCAGCACTGGCGGGCCCCCTCGGTCGAGTATCCCTGGTTGCCCATCTGCGTGGCGACTTTGTACTTGGCGGCGGCTTCGGTGAGCTGCCGAGCTTCCCACACCGTGCGCACCAACGGCTTCTGGCAATACACATGTTTTCCGCGGACCATAGCCCACATGGCCGCCGTGCCATGCATGTGATCCGGACAGGAAACCGTGACCGCATCGATGTTATTGGTTTCCTTGTCAAACATGCGCCGGAAATCCTTGTAGCGCGCCGCCTTTGGAAATTGGTTGAAGGTTCGCGCGGCCCGGTTTTCGTCCGGGTCCACCAGCGCCACGATGTTCTCGGTTGCGCAACCCATCAGGTCGCTGTAGCCTTTGCCGCCGGCGCCGATGCCCGCGATGTTCAGCTTCTCGTTAGGGGACTTGTAACCCAAGCGCTTTAGCGAGGCGACGCTGCCGAACCCGGCGGTGGGCATCACGCCCGCCAGCAGGCTTCCATAGAAGAAATGACGTCTGGTGAATTCACTATGAGACATGATGAACAGCTCCTTTTCCTCTGCGGTCTAGCGCTGGATGCGCGCCGATCCGCCCTTTGCGAACGCCCGGACTTGTTCGAGCGTCGCCATAGTAGTGTCTCCCGGGAACGTGGTCAGCAGCGCGCCATGCGCCCAGCCCAGGTTCACGGCTTCCTGCGGTTCCTCGCCGGCCATCAGTCCGTAAAAGAAACCGGATGCAAATCCATCGCCCCCGCCGACGCGGTCCAGCACGTCCAACTCCGCTCGTGGAGCAGTATACGTCTTGCCGTCGATCCAAGCCACGGCGCTCCAGCTATGGTGGTTGGTCGAGTGGACCTCGCGCAGCGTGGTGGCTACGATCTTCACTTTAGGATATTTCGCCACGACCTTGTCAATCATGCCGAAGAAGGTGCTCGGGTCCAACTTGGACTTGGCGGCAACCTCCGGCCCGGGGATGCCAAGGCCCATCTGCAAGTCTTCTTCGTTGCCCACCAGCACGTCCACGTTCTCCACGATCCGCCCAATGACGCTCAAAGCACGTTCATGACCGCCCCAGATGTTCCAGAGTTTGGCGCGGTAGTTCAAGTCGAAACTGACGACAGCGCCGGCGGCTTTGGCCGCCTGCATCCCCTCGATGATCACTTCGCCGGTAGTTTCCGACAGGGCGGCAAAGATCCCACCGCTATGGAACCAGCGCACGCCGCCAGAGAAGATCTGCTTCCAGTCGAAATCGCCGGGCTTCAATTGGGCGGCGGCTTCATTCGAGCGGTTGTAGAAGACTACGGGAGCGCGGACCCCCTGGCCACGGTCGCTGTAGACGGTAGCCATATTGGGGCCGTTCACGCCATTGTGCTTGAAATGCTTATAAAACGGCTTCACGCCCATGGCCCGGACGCGCTCGGCGATCAGATCGCCGATGGGGTAATCCACCATGGCCGTGGCGATACCTGTCGACATGCGAAAGCAATCCGCCAGGTTCGCGGCCACGTTGAATTCGCCGCCGCTGACGTGGATGGCGCACTCAGTGGCTTTCCGGAATGGGATGACGCCCGGATCCAGCCGGTGCACTAAGGCGCCCAAACTTACTAGGTCCAGGGCCGCTTGCTGTTGGATATTCAAACCGTATTTCATTCCATAGCTCCTAAAGTTAAGAAAGGGGACTTGCTCGTGCAAATTCCAATGTAGCAAAACGGCTGGACGGGCACCTCCGCGGCCCTGCCGCCCGGAGCGTTGCTCCCGCGCGATAATCAGTCCATGCGTTTTTGCCGCCGGAAGTTGCTGGAAGCCCTAAGCGCCTGGGTGGGCATGGGAGGTTCGCCTCGCGCCGCCAGGGCCCAGGCCGCCCGCCGAAGGGGCGCGCTAGGCGGCTACATCCTGGAAGGCAAAGAAGAGGTGTTCCATCACGACTTCGATGTGGTTGTGGTGGGAGGGGGCATCGCCGGTACTTGCGCGGCCATCGCCGCTGCGCGCAACGGTGTGAGAGTTGGCCTGGTGCATGAGCGCTCCATGCTGGGCGGCAACTCGTCGAGCGAGGTGCGTCTGTACCCGGAGGTAAGCACGGCGCACAACGTATGGGCCAAAGAAACCGGGATTTTGGACGAGATTCACGTCGAGGAACGCAAGCGGAACCACGAACGGTACATCGAAGGCCTGATGAACTCGGTGTGGGACTTGGTGCTTTATGAGTGGGTAGTGAAAGAAAAGAACATCTCTTTATTCCTTAACACTACCGTCCGGGAGGTCGAGATGCGCGACCCCGCCACTATCCTCGCCGTGCATGGGGTCCAAATGGGCACTGAACGCAGATTTCTGTTCTCGGCGCCGTTGTTCATCGACGCCACCGGAGACGGAGTCATTGGTTACCGCGCAGGCGCGGAATTCCGTTGGGGTATGGAGGCGCGCTCC
>CAYSBM010000015.1:16045-17737 GCA_964429095.1 uncultured Solibacteraceae bacterium
TCCGAGTTCAACGAGACCGAAGCGCCGGAGCGCGCCACCAGCCAGCCTCAGATGGGAAGTACCCTGTTTTTCCGCGCCCGCGACGCAGGGGTGGCGGTACCTTTCGAGCCGCCCGAATGGGCCGCGGTCTTCGCCACGGAAGAGGACCTGCGGGGCCGCAACCATCAGCACATTGAAGGAGGTTACTGGTGGATCGAGGTCGGCCTGCCCATGCATCAGATCCGTGACAACGAGCAGATCCGGCACGAAGCCCTGCGGCAGTTACTGGGCGTCTGGGACCATATCAAGAACCGATGTGTTCGCAAGGAGCAGGCCCGCAATTACGGCTTGGAGTTTGTCAGCTTTTGGCCCTACAAACGCGAGGCGCGGCGCCTGATAGGCGATTACATACTCACTCAGCGCGACTTGCACGATCCAGCGGTGCAGCCTGACGCCATTGCTTTCGGCTGCTGGTTCCTCGACATCCACAAGCCGGGCGGCATTCTGGCGCGGGAAAATCCCAACGTGGCTCCGCCTTGGGAGGTGAAAAGCACGATTCCTTTCGGCATTCCACTGCGGGCTTGCTACTCGCGCAATGTGAACAACCTGATGATGGCCGGCCGTCCTATCAGCGCCAGTTACGTGGCGTTTTCCGCCACGCGCGTGCTGCGTACGGGCGCCATTGTAGGCCAGGGCGTCGGCACCGCAGCCGCCTTGTGCCGTAAGTATGATTGCTTGCCGCGCGAACTGGCCGGGCGCCACGCCGCCGAATTGCGGCAGCTTCTAATGCGGCAGGACGCCTTTCTACCGGGCCATGAAAATGAAGATCCTCTGGACTTGGCCCGGCAGGCGCAGGTTCAGGCATCCAGCGATGCTCCCTTGATTTTCGCAGAGGGCCAGGAAATGTTCCCGCTTGAGACGCCCGCCGCGCAACTGTTCCCGGTGTCAACCGGCTGTATCGAATGCGTCGAGTTGCTGTTGGAGTCGGCGCGCGACGAACCGGTGCGTGTAACGCTCGGCCTTCGCCCCTCGGATTTCGTTTATGATTTCCGGCCCACGGCCGACATCGCCACCGCCACGGCGACCGTGCCGCCCCGGTCGAGAGGCTACGTACGCTTTCCTTTTCACATCCAGGTCGCTCAGCAGCGGCTCTATATTGTGCATCTGCCGGCCGTAGACGGACTGTCCTGGGCTATCTACCGTGACCAGATGGATGCGCCTGCGGTTTCGCCTGCCGGTTGCACCGCCGCCGACCTGCCCGGTCCTACCCGGTGGCGCCGTTTCACCGGCGGTTGTCATTTCTGCATGCGCGTAATGCCCGACCAACGCCCTTATCAGGCTATCAATGTAATACGCGGCGCCAACCGGCCCGACCGCTGGACGAACCTTTATGTTTCTGATCCCGCACGGGGGCTGCCTGCATGGCTGGAGTTGCACCTGAACGGCAAACGGCGGTTCTCCTGCGTGCAGATCACCTTTGACACCGACATAAACCGCCATACGCGGCTGCCGCTGTTCCGGTATCCGGATTGCGTCAAGCGTTACGACGTTCTGGTCCGTCAGGGCTTGGGCTGGAAGCGCGTTGCCGGCGAAGCCAATAACTACATGCGGCGGCGCGAGCTGTATTTTGAGCCTGTGGTAAGCGAGGGCGTGCGGATCGAGGTCCAGGAGACCAACGGGGCCCTCTCGGCCAGAATTTACGAAGTTCGCATC
>CAYSBM010000016.1:0-4691 GCA_964429095.1 uncultured Solibacteraceae bacterium
GTGGCTGCGTGGGCTTCCTGCATTTCGATGGTGGGCCGGCCGTTACCTTCGGCCACTTGCGGAGGATGGAGCTTCCCGCCGGGACGGGGCATGTTGTGCGCCACCATCCACCTGCGCCACACATTTTGCCCGGCGATCCAATCGCCCTGGTAAAAGACCACGGCCACCAGCGGCGAACGAACCTGCTCACCCGGCCGCAGCCGGAAATGCGTCAATTCCTGTCCGGCCACGGCGCGAACCGAGGCTCCTTCGTCGCGCGCGAAGCGCGCCGCCCATTGTCCCGGCCAGCCCACGGCCAGAATGACGCCGCGGCCCGGCCAGGCAAGATTGAAGTACGGCAGTTCAGCGTCGCTGCCGCGTCCGCCGCTGGTAGCGAGCCTCTTTTCGGCTTTGGGAGGGAGCGGCGTTTCCAGCGGCATGTAATCGTCGGGTTTGGTCCGGCTGCCCAGCCCGTGGTGCAGCAAAAACTCCCCGCCCCCACCGCGCGCGAAGGTGGCATCCAACGCCTGGATGTCCTCGATCATGCCGGTTTGCGAAGCGCCGGTGTTGGCGAAGTACAGAGTCCACTCCACGGCGGGATAGTCGTGGTATTCGATGGCGACGGCGCGCACCGTGAGATTGCTGGATGGATGCGAGTATTCCAGCGTGTGCTCGGTGCGGTTGGCGTCCAGTTTGCGGGACTGCCGCTTGACCAGCCACTCCCGTAGAAGTTCTTTCCAGGGGCGGCCTTCGTAGCGGAATGAAAACGGCAACTCCGGCGGAGGCGGGGCCTCCAGCGGGCCCACCGGCAAATCCGCCAGCCACAGGCTGCCTCCGGAGACCAGCGTAACCTTGGCCATGGCCCAATCGGCCTGGTCCCACTCGGCCTGATGAAACCTCGACTTTTCGCCCACCGAGGCCAACTTCAAGCGGAACTGCCGCGCGCCTCCCAGATCCACCTTCACCGGCGCGCCCGGCACGCCTTCCTTGAGGTACGGCGAACGGAACACAACCCGGCCGTCCACCTCAACGGTGGCTTCCACTCCCCCGCGCCCTTGATTGGAGTAATAGCCGAGATCGTTGCTGTCGGTGCCCACAATGGCTTCAAACGACGCAGCGGGCTCGGCCAGGATGACGTGGATCTCGCCAGGGCTGGGCATCACGATGCCGCGGCGGAACTCGCGATCTTTGATGCGCAACGTGCGGCCTCGGATGCTGTTCTTCTCCAGTCTGCCGCGCTTCAAGTACGCCATCATGTGCGAGCGCTGCGCCGGCGCGACGGTTTCTCCCAGCAGCCGGGCGCGGACGAACTCCCGCGCTTGCTCCATGGCGCCAGCTTCCAGCGCGGCCAGCAATAAGAATGCGCAGAACATAGTTAAACCCTCGTTTGGAATTCAGAACGTAACGGTCAGCCCGCCGTCGGCCACCAGTGTTGCGCCGGTCAAGTAGGAACAATCCTCCCCGGCCAGGAAGACCGCCACGCGGGCGATCTCGCGCGGTTCGGCGGGACGCGCCAGCGGAATCTTGCGCCGCTTTACATACCACTCCACAAAGTCCGGCGTCGTGGTTTCGTCGACCCCGTCCACGATCGACAGAGGTGTGCGTACAAAGCCGGGAGCAATGGCGTTCACCAGAATTCCGTGAGGCGCCAGCTCCACAGCCAGTGATTGGGTCAAACTGATGATGCCTCCCTTGGAGGCGCAATAGGCGCCCACACGGCCGTCGGTGGCGTAGGCATGCACGGAAGCGATGTTAACGATTCGCCCCCACCCCTGGCGCGCCATCAGCGGCGCCGTCAATTTCGCGCCCCAGTGGATCGCCTTTAGGTTCACGGCCAGCGTACGTTCCCATTGTTCTTGCGTGTCCTCGAACACAGTGGCGGTGAAAGACACCGCCGCGGTGTTCACCAGAATGTCGATCCGGCCGTGTTCGGAGGCCACGCTGTGGACCGCTTGGCTGTAAGCATTTGGGTCGGCGATATCGAACACCAGGGCGCGGGCGCTGGCGCCCAAAGACGCGGCCACCTGCGTGGCTGTCTCGGCGCGTATGTCGATGACGCCCACCCATGCCCCTTCGCGCGAAAATTCGCGCGCAATGGCTTCGCCGATTCCTTGTCCCGCCCCGGTTACCAGCGCCACCCGTCCAGTGAGTTGTCCCATGCGCCGGTCCTCCACTGCTCAATCGAGAATCGCTTTGCCCAGCCATTGTTCAAAGGCTTCCAGTACGGTCGCGCCCGTGTAGACCTTGGGCGGCGGCGAGGGCTTTTGGGGGTCTTTCGATGGCCGCCACTCGAAGCGCATCTCGACCGGCCCTTCGATCTTCCACGGTTTGAATTCGGCCAGCCGTTCGACGGCGCGCCGGGCGCGGGCGCGGATCAATTGCTTGGCGCGCGTGTGCGACAGACTGAGCGCGGAGCCTGACCCCGCCATGCGCTTGACCGGGGCGGTTTCGGCCCCCGGCTGCAAGGCTCGCAGCTCGTCGCAGGCAGCCTGGTCGCCTGCAAGAAAAATCACCGGGATGTCGAAATAACCGGCGATGGCGGCGATTTGCCCCAATTCGCCGACCGGCTTGCCGTTGATGGTGACGCGCTCGATTTCGCGGCTCTGAGTGTGCGCCAGCAGCCCTTTGACGGTACCCGCCATGGCATGCTGCCCCACGAACAGAATGCCGTCGTACAGCTTGGGCGCCAGGTAAAGATTCCCTTTGGCGCCCACGCCTTGCAGCAGTTCGGCGCGGGGGTCGATCTCGTCGATGGAAAGCGCGCGGCTGCCGTCGTGACCGTCGAGAACCACCACCCGCTGCGCGCCCGCGTCAAAGGCGCCGGCCACGGCGGCATTGACTTCGCCTATCAGCAGCCGCCGGGACTCCTCGAAGCGCCGCTGGCCGGGCAACACCTGTTCCTCCCAACTGTTGACGCCGCCGACGCCCTCCATGTCGGTAACCACAAAGATGCTCGGACCGGAAGCTTGAGCGGCGAGCGCAAGAGCGGCGGCCAAAGCCGCAACGCCGAATCGCTTGAAGATAGCCATGCTTGAAACTTTAGCACCGGCGCGTTCCTGTTATCATGTGAGTCTCTTAGGCATGCTGCCCTCCTCGCTTCTGGAGCCGTTCCGGCTCGGCAACAAGACGGTGCGGGGCCGCTTTGTGATTCCCAGCGGCATCCGCTGCACTCACGCGAGCACGATTGTGCGCTGCTTTCGGGAGATTCAGGCCATCGGAGTCATCACCACCAAGAGCATCAGCGCGCGGCCGCGCCAGGGCTACCGCGAGCCGTTGTATGCGCGCTACGCTCCGGGCTGCTACATCAACGCCGTGGGACTGGCGAATCCAGGCGCCGCGGCGTACCTGGCCGAATTTGAGGGGATGGAAATTCCACCCGACAAGTTTCTGCTGGTTTCGATTTTCGGCTCCGAAGTAGAGAGTTTTCTGGAAGCGGCGCTGATTTTGAGGCCCATTGCCGACGGCTTCGAGTTGAACATGTCGTGCCCGCACGCCAAGGGCTATGGAGCGCAGGTGGGCCAGGATATGGGCTTAATGCGGACTATCGTGGCGGAAGTGGCGCGCGCGGTGGATGTGCCGGTGTTTGTCAAATTCGCGGCCACATTTCCCGATGTGGAGGCCAGTTCGCGGGAAGCGCTGGCGGTCGGCGCGGCGGGCCTTACGCTGACCAACACCATCGGTCCGGCCGTCGTGCCGGTGGGCGGGACGCCCATCCTCTCCAACAAATTCGGCGGGCTTTCCGGCGACGGAATCCGTCCGCTCGGTTTGCGGGCTGTCGAGCAGGCGCGCCGCGCGGCCGGGCCGGAGCCGGTGATCATCGGCATGGGTGGGATCGCCTCGCCCGACGATGTGCGGGCGTACGCGCGCGCAGGCGCGGATCTGTTCGGCGTGGGCAGCGCGCTCACGGGGCTGGACGGGGCGCAGATGGCCGCCTATCTGAACCAGTTGGAAAGGGACTGCGCCTTAAGCGGGCCGGTGCGCGGCTACGAAAGAGGCTGCGAGAGCGCGCTTCCGATGGACTACTTCCGGACCCGTATCGCTGCCCGCCGCTACTACGACGGCGCGCTGTTCAAGCTGGCCCTCGAAGAGTTGCCGCAGAACTGGCGCGACGGCGAGATGGCCGGCAAGTTCGTTTTCCTGTGTGTGCCGGGCGTGGGCGAAAAGCCCTTCGCCGTGTTCTCGTGTTCGGAAAAGAGCATCGTGATCCGCGTGGTAGGCGAGTTTACGCGCCATCTGGCGGGCATGCCGGCCGGGGCGGAAATCTATGTTCGCGGGCCCTACGGCAAGGGCGTGCCGGAGTTGAAAAACGCGGTGCTGGTGTTCGTGGGCGGCGGCACGGGCATCGCTTCGCTGCTGGAAATCGCGCACCGGCTGAAGGGGAACAACGAAGAGTTTTTCGTTCTCGGAGCCAGAACGCGCGCGCATCTCTGCGATACGGACAAGTTTGAAGAACTCGGCCCCGTGCTGCTGGCAACCGACGACGGCAGCGCGGGGTTCCACGGTCTAGCGCCGGATTTGCTGGCCGAAGTGGTTGCTGCTTTGCCTACTGCGCGCCGCGAGCGTCTGGTCTTCATCAACTGCGGACCCGAGCCCATGGTGCGCAAGTGCATCCAGATCGAACGCCAGTGGGTGAGCGCGGACCGCATCCTGGCCAGCATTGAATACCTCACCAGTTGCGGCGTGGGGATCTGCGGCAAGTGTTCGAGTCCCTC
>CAYSBM010000016.1:4701-16936 GCA_964429095.1 uncultured Solibacteraceae bacterium
CCCGGTGTGGACGGGCCGTTTTTGCCGTGCGGCGAGTTTGAGGCCCTGCCGCCGCCCCAGTGCCGGCGATAAGACAAGACTTGGAGGATTTTCATGTTTACACGGCGCGAATTTCTCGCCGCTTCCGCGGCAACTTCTGCCTGCGCATCCCAGGCGGTCAGCGCGCCGCAGGTTTGCCTGGTTGCGCCTGCGGCTGGGCGGCCCACCGACATGGCCGCGGTCTTTGAGGAGCTGGGGCTCGCCATCCGCACCGTGCCGCGGGCCGGCTTTTCGCCTGCCGGCGCCGGGACCTGCGATCTGTTATGGATCGCTGCCCCTTGTTACCCCGAGCCGGCGGAGTTGACCGCGCTCGAGTTGGAGGCTGTTTCCAGTGTGCTCAGCCGGGGTGGTGGAGTCTATGCCGAATACGTCACCAACTTCCCGGAAGCGCCCGCCGGCAGCCGAGTCGTGAAAACCGGGGTGGCGCGGCTGTTTCTCAAGTCGCAGTTGGAACTGCCCGGCGCGCTGGCGCCCGGCGCGCTTTTCGCCGCGCATGCTTCATATTCGCTGCCGATCGCCGAAGGCGGGGCGTGGCGCGAGGTGCTTTCGTTTGGGCGGGTAGCCGGCGTGCAGCGTCTGCTCTCTGCGCCGCGCGGCGGCGCCTGGCCGGGACTGGTGATGGGCCAGCGCGGCCGCGGGCGGTTTGCCGTGGCCGGGACTTGTCTGAGTGAATTTCGCCGGCGCCAGTATGCCCCGCAGGCGCACTGGTCCGCCTTGTTGCGGGAACTCACGCTGGCGCTGCTAACCCCTGGGCTAAGAGCGCGCGTCCTTGCCCGATATACTCCGCTGGACTGCTGGAGCGAGCCGCGGCGCTGGGCGCTGCCGGGCGAGAAACTTCGCGTGTTGGTGAAAACGCATCCCGGGGCGCGCGTCAAGGTGGGCGCCGAGCCGGGGCGGGAAGTGCGCCAGGGTCTGTACGAAGCCATGCTAGCGCCTTTGCCCGCAGGCAACGCGCGGCTGGAAGTTTCCGCCGGCGGGAATTTCCCCGCCCGCCGTAAAGAACTGTTGATTCATGTGGCTTCGCGCCGCGATGCCTACCTGCGCGCGGTGGCGAGAAATATCCGCTGGTTTGAGCGTTCCGGCGTTCTGCTCGCTGCCGACGGGTCTGCCGGGGTCGCGGAGTGGATTTCAGGTCCGGACTTCGAAGGCCGCCGCATTGCGTTCGGCGCCGAGCAGATGTTTTCGCCCGAGCGCGCCGACTGCGTGTTTGAGTCAGGTCTGGCGTTCTGGCTGTATGGCCGGCTCACCGGCAGCGCGGCGCACCGCCGGGTGGGCGAAACAATGCTGGTGCGCATCATGGATTTCCAGCGGCTCGAGCGCGATGACCCGGGCTACGGGCTCTGGAATACACGCGGGCGCGCGGGCAGCGCCTTCCCGGATGACACCAGTTGGGCCACTATTTGCGCGCTGGCCGCGCACCGCTACACGCGGAACCCCATGTTCTTGCGACGCGGTCTGATCTCGGCCCAGGCACAGCTCGGCGCCTTCGGCTCCGACCGGGGCCGGCACGTTCCGCAACAGGCAAAATTCACTTCAAAGACTCCGCTCACGAGCATGGACATGCATCCGCACTCTGGCGGCTGCGTGATCGCGGCCTGGCTATATGCTTACGGCGTCACCGGCGAGCAGGCATATCTCAACGAAGCGCTTCCCGCGCTCGACGCCATGATTGCAGGCTTTGCTCGGATTCCCCGCTACATCATCAGCAAGACCTGCGAGAGTGCGCGCTTTCTGCTGCCCCTGGCGCTGGCCTGGTATTACACCAGGGAGCCGCGCTACAAGCAGGCGCTTGAGGAGCAGGCCCAGTACCTGAGGGGGAGAATGGCTCCCTGCGGCGCCATTCAGGAAGATGGCAGCAACGCGGGGACGGACGTGGAAGGCGGCGACCTGGGCCTCAGTCACACTGGCCGCGAAACCGTCTCCGACCAGCTTTATACCACCAGTTTCGCAGCCATGAATTTCTGGATTGCTTATCAGGCCACCGGCGAGCGCGCCTATCTGGATGACTTCCATCGCGTGGCCGACTACTTGGTGCGCATCCAGATCGAGAGCCCGGATCCGCGGACCGACGGCGGCTGGATGCGCGGTTTCGACTACTCGTTATGGGAATACTACGGATCAAACGCCGACCAGTGGTGGAGCGCCTATGTCATGGAGACAGGGTGGCAAAACGCCATCATTGATATCGCCCTGGCGCTGTCGCTAAGCCATGATCCGTTCTTTGTTCCGCGCAACCACTAGCTTCGTGGCTGACTTGCCGATCTTTCCGGCGAACCGCTACATTGGGAACTGGATTTTCGCCGCACCCGGGCGTTTTCTTCGAACATGTTCTTTCTCCTGCTTACAACCACGGTAGCCGTGCTCGCCGCCATTTTGGGCGTCTGGCTCGGCGGCGCTTCGCGCACGGCACAGCGCATGGTGGCCATAGGCGGTGGCCTGCTGGCCGGGATTGCCGTTTTCGGTGTGTTGCCCGAGTTGGCCGAGGGCTACGGCTGGCAGGGTGGCCCCTTGCTGCTCGCCTCGGGCTTTACGCTCCTGTGGATGGTGGACCGCTTCCTCTATCCGGTGTGCCCGACTTGTGCCCACTCTCACGACCACGGCGCTTGCGGTACGGTTTTGCACGGCTTCGGCGCCCCGCTGGTTATAGCCGCTACCGTCCACAGCGCATTGGATGGTTGGGGCATCATGGCTTCCCAGCAAGCCGGTTCCGGCGTGGCGGGCGCTACCGTGGTGGCCGGCATCCTGGTGCACAAGGTCCCCGAGGGCCTGGCTTTCGGTTCCATCCTGCGCGCGGCATACCGCTCGCGCAGAGCCGCTGTGCTATGGTGCCTGATCGCCGAGGGGACCACGCTGGCAGGCGGAGTGCTCGAAAGTTCTCTGGCCGAGCGCTTGGGCCCCACATGGCTCTATTATCCGCTGGCGCTCGCCGGAGGCGGTTTCCTGTTTCTTGGCGTTCACGCCGTGCACGAGGAGTGGCGCCGGCGGGGCGCCGCCGCTGCCTTCATACCTGCCGCGGCCGGGGCGGCCGGCGCCGCCGCTCTCCACCAGGGGCTGCGCATGTTCCTGCCCTGAAACGGGTTAACAGGGAGTGTAGAAGGATAAAGTGTTGCCGCCCTGGCGGAGTTCGCGCACGCGTTTGAGCGCGCCTTCGGATTCGGGCGCCGACTGCCTGGAAGAGTGCTGCACAATGACCAACAGCGACGGACGGGGGGCCGCCCCGAGAGCGCGCAACGCGGCGCCGTACTCTTTCACCATTGGATACGGGGGATCCAGGAATACGATTCCGTCTTGGAAGCGGCCCAGGATCATGGCCGCCGATGCTTGGATCACCTGAGCGCGATCCTCGATGCCCAGCGCGGCCAGGTTCTCGCGGATTAAGCGCACGGCGGCAGGGTGCTTCTCGATAAAGACGGCGCGCGCGGCTCCGCGGCTCAGCGCCTCGATACCCACCGCGCCCGAGCCTGCGTAAGCGTCCACAAACAGGCAGCCGGCGATGCGAGGCGCCAGCACGTTGAAAAGCGTCTCGCGCAGCCGGTCCGGTGTGGGACGCAATGCCAAACCCGCGAGCGTCTTCAGACGGCGGCTGCGGAATTCGCCGGCGATCACTCTCATCAGCCGACCTCCACCAGTCCGTAGAGACGCTGCCAGTGCCGGCGGATATGCTCGACCGCCTGGCGCAATTCCTCGGCCGGGGCGCGCTCGACGAACTGTTGCGCCTCCTGGCGCGCGATCTCCAGGATTTCGTAGTCGCGTATGAGATTGGCGATCCGCAGCGCGGGCAGGCCCGACTGCTTGGTGCCGAAGAATTCGCCAGGGCCGCGCAGTTTCAGATCCATTTCAGCGATTTTAAAACCATCGTTTGATTCCACCATGGTGCGAATCCGGTCCCGGCTTGCCTCGCCGAGTTTGCCAGTGACCAGAATGCAGTAACTTTGCTCCGCCCCACGGCCCACGCGCCCACGCAATTGATGGAGTTGCGCCAGGCCGAAGCGCTCGGCCTGCTCAATCACCATCACGGTGGCATTCGCCACGTCGACGCCCACTTCGATCACCGTGGTCGAGACCAGAATCTGAATCCGGCCGCGCTTGAAACGCTCCATCACGGCTTCCTTCTCCTCGGCCGGCAGCCGTCCGTGCAGGAGCCCCACCTCCAAGTCCGGGAAGACCGTTCCGGCCAGATGACGGTACATCTTTTCGGCCGCTTTGAGCGACTGCGATTCGGACTCCTCGATTACCGGATAGACCACATAAGCCTGGCGGCCCTTGCCAATCTCGCGTTTCAGGAAGCTGTAGACCAGTTCAATCTGGTCCTCGGTCACGTGCTTGGTCAGGATAGGGCGCCGTCCGGGCGGCAGTTCGTCGATTACGGAAACGTCCAGATCGCCGTAGACGGTGAGCGCCAGAGTGCGCGGGATGGGCGTGGCGGTCATCACCAGTACGTCAGGGTGCTGCCCTTTGCGGTGCAGCTTGAGCCGCTGCATGACGCCGAAACGGTGCTGCTCGTCGATCACGGCCAGCCCCAGGCGGCAAAAGCTTACGTCCTCCTCGATCAGCGCGTGCGTGCCGACGGCCACCTGCGCCATTCCTTCCGCCACCAGTTTCTTGAGCTGTGATTTTTCGCGCACGCCAAGCGATCCGGTGAGGAGCGCCACCGTGTAACCGAGATCCCGGAACAGGTTCTTGAAGTAGTAGTAGTGCTGCGCCGCCAGGATTTCGGTGGGCGCCAGCACGGCCACCTGGCAGCCGTTTTCGATGGCGATGACGGCGGCCTCAGCGGCCACCAGAGTCTTGCCGCTGCCGACGTCGCCCTGTAACAGGCGGTGCATAGGGCGCGGCTCGGCCATGTCCCGCGCAATTTCACCGAGTACGCGTTTCTGCGCGGCGGTGGGCTTGAACGGCAGCATGCGCTTGATCTTTTCGCGGATTGCGGGAGTGAGCGCAAAGGCAATGCCTGGCTGCCTGCGGGCCCGGGCGCGTTTAAGAGCCAGGCCGCACTCCAGCCAGAAGAACTCGTCGAAAATCAGCCTCCACTGCGCCGGCGAGCGGAATTCGTTGAGCACGCGGATTTCGTCGCGCTCTTCTGGGAAGTGGGTCCGGCGTATGGCGGTCCAGCGGTCCGGGAGTTTCAGCTTCCCGCGGATGGATGCCGGCAAGGGATCATCAAGCGGCGGGAGCGCTTCCAGCACGCGGTTGACCAGCGTACGGAATACGCGCGCCGAAATCTTGCCGGCGGCTTCGTAAATGGGCACCACGCGTCCAAGATGGAGCGAAGCGTCGCTGGAATCTTCTTCCGGCAACAGCTCAAACTCCGGATGCAGCATCAGCAGTTCGCCGGTGTAAGTGTCCAGCTCCACCTTGCCATAGAGGGCGGCGCGGCGGCCGGGTTCCAATACCCCGGCCAGGTACGAACCGTGGAACCATTTAGCTAATAGCGCCTGTCCGGAGCCGTCCTCGAAACGGGCCTCAAACAGGCCCAGGTTCCGCCGCTGGTATCGCGAGGCTCTGGCGGATGACACCGTGGCCACGACGGTCGCCATCTCGCCGGGCGCCAGTTGCACGATGGTTTTGACATTCGAGCGGTCCTCGTAGCGGAAAGGGGTGTAGGCCAACAGGTCCTCTACTGTTGAGAGCCCCTTGGCTTCCAGGACTTGTGCGCGGGCCGGGCCCACGCCCTTCACGTACATGAGGGGGGTCGAAATGTCCACCGAGATGTTTAGTGTACAATGCGGGACATGAAGCGCATTCTAGTGGCTATCGCTGTATTTTGCGGCCTTGCCCCGGCCGCCGACCTCCGCTTGGGCATTATTGGCACCGATACCTCGCATGTCATCGCATTCATCAAGACTTTGAATGACCCGTCATCCAAAGATTACGTTCCGGGCGCCCGAATTGTGGCCGCCTACAAGGGCGGCAGCCCGGATTTGGAAGCGAGCTGGAGCCGGGTGGAAAAGTACGCGGAAGAGCTGCGGACCAAGTGGAACGTGGAGATCGTCGACGACATCCCCACGCTGTGCTCGAAAGTGGACGGCATTCTGCTGGAAAGCGTTGACGGGCGGCCGCACTTGGCGCAGGCCAGGCAGGTCATTGCGGCCAGGAAACCCATGTTTATCGACAAGCCGCTGGCGGCAACGCTGGAGGACGCCCGCGAGATTGCCCGGCTGGCTAAGGAGGCCGGCGTGCCATGGTTCACCTCCTCGAGCCTGCGCTGGAGCAGCATTGTATCCAGCGTGAAGGCGAGCGACGCCCTGGTGGTCACCACCTGGGGCCCCGGTCCTATGAACGACAAGCACTACCTGGACCTGGCCTGGTATGCCATCCATCCGATTGAAATGCTGTACACCATTATGGGGCCGGGCTGCGTCGAGGTGACGCGCATCGCCAGTACGGGCGAAACCGGACACGACGTCATCGTCGGGCGCTGGAAGGACGGGCGCACGGGCACGGTCTATGCCTTGCGGCCCTATGGCCCCTACGGCGCGACGGTGATTCGCCCCAAGGAGGTTCTGCGTTCGCCCGACAAATACAGCGTTTCTTACAACGACATGTTGAAAGAAATCGTCAAATTCTTCCAGACAGGGCAGCCGCCGGTTCCCAACGAAGAGAGCCTGGAGTTGTTCGCATTCATGGATGCGGCGCAGCGTAGCAAAGAAGCCGGCGGGAAGCCTATGAAGTTGCGCTAGTGGGAGCGGCGCTTGCTTGCTCGGCCAGCGAGGTCAGAAGCATGACTAAGGAAAAATGGGCGGTTGCGATTCTTCGCGTGGTCATCGGCTGGCATTTTCTTTATGAAGGGGCCGTCAAGCTCATGACGCCCGGCTGGACGGCTGCCGGCTATCTCAAATCGGCTACCGGCCCTCTGGCGGGTTTTTTTTACTGGATGGCGTCGAGCGATGCCGCGGTGCGGGTGATTGATCTGCTGAACGTATGGGGCCTGGTGCTCGTCGGCCTGGGCCTCATGACCGGTGTGCTGGTCCGTGCGGCGGCCGGCGGCGGCATGGCGCTATTGGCGTTGTATTACCTGGCGCAGCCGCCTCTGTTCGGTCCCGCCGCGGGCGCCATGAGCGAGGGTTCCTACCTGCTGGTGAACAAGAACCTGGTGGAGTTGTGCGCGCTGCTGGTGGTTGCGTTCCTGCCGGCCTCTGAGATCGGGCTGGCCGCCTTGATCAAGCGCCGGCGCGGCCTGTCTGAGTCCGGCTTTCCGCCGCAGGCGCCCGCCCCCGGCGGCGAGCGCCGCGAGTTGGTCCGCGCTCTGGTAGGGCTGCCGGTGCTGGGAGTCTTCGCCCTGGCGGTGCTCAAAAAGCACGGGTACAAGAGTTTTGAGGAAATGAGCCTGCGCGTGCGTGCGAACCCTGGCGATGCAGCCATCGCCAGCGCAACCACCAAGCGTTTCCAGTTCAGCACTCTGCGGGACCTAAAAGGCGAATTGCCTTACGGCCGGATTGGCAAGGTCAAAGTCAGCCGCATGATTCTGGGCGGGAACCTGATCGGCGGCTGGGCGCACGCCCGCGACCTGATTTATGTTTCCAAACTGGTCAAGGCGTATCACAACCGCTCCAAGATTTTCCAAACCTTCGATTTGGCCGAGGCCTGCGGTGTCAACACGGTTCTCACTAACCCGGCGCTGTGCGGCGTGATTAACGATTACTGGCGCAGTGGTGGCAAGATCCAGTTCATCTCCGACTGCGGCGGCAAGGAAATTCTCACCGCCATTCAGCGATCCATCGACGCGGGCGCCTGCGCCTGCTACATCCAGGGCGGCATCGCCGACGAGTTGGTAGCCAAGCAGCGTTTCGATCTGATCGAGAAGGGACTGGAATTGATCCGCCGCACCGGCTTGCCCGCCGGGATCGGAGGCCACAAACTGGCTACCATTCAAGCTTGCGTGGACCGGGGCTACCTGCCGGACTTCTGGATGAAGACGCTGCACAAGGTGGACTACTGGTCGGCGCGGCTGGAGCCGGAGCACGATAACATCTGGTGCGACAACCCGGAGGCCACTGCGGCTTACATGCGCCAGCGCCCCGAACCCTGGATCGCTTTCAAGACGCTGGCGGCCGGCGCCATCGAACCCCAGGTGGGATTCAAGTACGCCTTTGATAACGGCGCGGATTTTATCTGCGTCGGCATGTACGATTTCCAGATCGTTGACGACGTCAACCTGCTGGCATCGATGTTCGGCCAGGGCTTCCAGCGCCAGCGCACCTGGCGCGCTTAGCGGCGCGCTCACCGCTTACGGAACTTTCACTTCGGCGGGAAGGCGCAGCGAGCTGCCGATGACGAACAGGCTGCTCACCAGCATCAAGACCGCCGCCAGAATGGGCGTGAGCCACCCCATGGCCGCCGCCGACAGCGCCAGGAGGTTATAGGCGGCCGTCCAGGCAAGGTTGCGGATAGCCACGCGGTGGGCGCGGCGGGCCAGGACGAAGAGCCACGGCAAGCGATGCAATCCCGAATCAAGGAACACAACTTCGGCCACCTCGCGGGCGACGTCCGTCCCGCCCGCGACGGCGATGCCTATTTGGGCTGCCGCGAGCGCAGTAGCGTCGTTTATGCCGTCGCCCGCCATGGCCACCACCCGGCCCCGGCTTTGCATTTCCTGGATACGCGCGGCCTTCTCTTGCGGAGAGAGCGTTCCTGCGAAATCTTCGATTCCGAGTAAGGAAGCGGCGTGCGCGACGGCTTCCAGCCGGTCGCCGCTGAGCAGCACGATCTGGAATCCCAGCGACAAACAAGCACGCACGGCCGCCGGGGCCTCCGGCGCGCTGGTGTCTTCCAGCAGGCCCGCGCCCGCCCGCACGCCATCCACGGCGCAATAGACGACGGTATGAGAAGTCCGTACTTCCTGGTTCAGCCGTTCGTGCCAATCAATGGGGAGTTGCTGCACGGTGCGCTCCACCCAGTCCGGCCGTCCCAGCTTCACGCGCCTACCCCCATCCAGGAGGGCTTCAAGGCCCTGCCCCGCAGACACGGCTACTCCCCCCAGCTCCGGCAGGTGGAGGTTCGCTGAGGCGGCGCGCCGCAAGATGGCCCTTGAAACCGGGTGCAGGGAACCGGAAGCCGCGGCTCCGGCCAGACGCAGTAATTGGTCCTCATCGAAAGGGGCGGCCGGTAAGAGGCCGGTTACGTCCAGCTTGCCTGCCGTAAGTGTGCCTGTCTTGTCGAAGGCTACAGTGTCGACATGGGCCAGGTGTTCGAGCGCCTCTGCCGAGCGCACCAGGATCCCGTTCCGGGCGGCAGCGCCAATGGCGATGGTGTGCACCAGAGGAACCGCGATGCCCAATGCGCAGGGACAGGCTACCACTAGGACGCTTAGGCCCGCCATTGCCGCCCGCTCCACGCCGCTGGACCACCACCACACCACAACCAGGAGTGCCAGCAGCACAGTTGCAGGGACAAACAGGGCGGCGGCGCGGTCCGCCAGGAGTTCGATGTGTGCGCGATGTTCCAAGGCATGCTCGACGCTCGAGATGATCCGCGCCACCAGGGAACCGCTCGCCGGCTGTGTGCAGCGCAACTCGATCGCCCCGTCCACTACCAACGAACCCGCATTTACCGCATCTCCTGGAAAGCGTCCGGCGGGCACGGGTTCTCCTGTCAGCATGGATTCGTCGACCGCCGAAGAACCGCGTTCAACCCGGCCGTCCACCGGGATGCGCTCGCCGGCCAGCACCCGCACCAGATCACCGGGCATCACTTCCAACGCCGGAAGCTCGGCCCAGCCGCCACCGCGCCAGGTGCGGGCTGAAGAGGGCGCCAGGTCCATCAACTCTCGCAGCGCGCGGCGGCCGCGGCGGCCGGCGCGCGCGCCGCGCACGCGCCCTACCGTAACCAGCAGCAGCACCATGCAGGCGGTATCGAAGTAGATGTGGCCCGAACGCCGTATGACCGACGCGGCCGAGAAGAAAAAAGCCGTGCCGGCTCCGAGCGCAATCAGGCTGTCCATGGAGAACCTGAGGCGCCGCAAGTCGCGTGCCAGCGCCGCGGCATAGGGAGGGAATAACAAACCCATTGCCGGGGCCGCAAAAAGAAACGTTAACCAGCGGACCAGAGCCAGTACATACGGGGCGGGCGTCTCGGCGCCGGGGGCTTCCAGCGAGTACAGAAACAAGCTCAGCACCATGACGTTCGATGCAAAAAACGCGCCCAGCCCCAGCCGCAGAATGAGCGAGCGGACTACGGCGACGTTGCCCGGCGTCGACGACGCGGCCGGCCCCAGCGCTGACGCCATGATGGAACAGCCCACGCAGCAATACAGAGTCTGGCGCGCCGCCCCGCGAGCCGGCACCGGCAGCCCGCAGTGCGCGCAGGCGATAACGGGCATTCGATCACGCCCTCCCATCGGCCGCAGCGCGTCTTCGGCCGCGGTAATGTGGACAAGCCGCCCCACGACACCGGAGAGCACTCTTTTTCACTGGATGATGTTGTGGCATGAACACAACGGCCTCCGATTCGGGCTATCGGTCGCGGAACTCCATCCAGCGACCGGCCTTCTCAGGAGCTCGCCGCCTATTCTATTATGGGGCGGAGGCTATGGCATGCACGCTCCCGTTCCGTTCCTGCTCCCCCTGTTCTTGTTCCTCCAGACGCCCGAGCCCGTCATACGGGTAACAACCCGCTTGGTGACCGTCAATGTTGTGGTCCGCTCCAAGGACGGTCCCGTGACGAATCTGACGGCCCGCGACTTTGAGTTGCTTGATCGTGGCAAACCGCAGAAGATCGCCTTTTTCTCGATGACCTCATTCCAGCCTGTCCCGCCGGCAGCACAGCAGCGGGCTAAGAACGTATTCACCAACCGTGGCGAGGCCCAATCGGAAGCGCCGGCGGCGGCGACCGTGATTCTTGTGGATGGACTCAACACCGAATTGGCGGACCAGGCCTACGCTCGGGAGCACATCCGGCGCTTTCTGAGCGGGCTGAATCCCTCCGGCAGGATAGCCATCTATACTCTAGGCCGCAGACTCAGCGTGCTTCATGATTTCAGCGGCGACCGGGACCACCTGGCAAAGATCGCCGCACGTTTCCGAGGAGAGATCGCCGGCGAGTTCATGATGCCGGAAAGCGATCTGGGCGTCATTCAGATGCTGGACAAGCTGAAGACGATGGAGAATGCGGATAAGAACGAAATCGTGTACCGCGAAGGATTGCGCGTGCAGAAGACCATCGCCGCGCTGGAGGCCATCGCGAATCACCTGGCGAAGCTTCCCGGCCGCAAGAATTTGATCTGGATTTCGGGGAGTTTTCCTATCTATCCGGGATTTCAGGTGGTCACGGGGCCGTATGAGACCTCCCGGCAAAAGTCTTTCACTGTGGAGGTTGCGCGCGCCGTGCGCTTGTTTAATGAAGTGAATATGGCCATTTATCCGGTGGATGTGCGCGGCGTGTTCAGCACGGTGCGCTACAAAGCCGACGGCCCGCGCGGAGCCCGGGCGTTGCGGCTCGAGGCGCCCGCCAGTCCGTTTCATCCCGACAACCGTGACGCTATGAGGATGCTGGCCGATGGGACCGGTGGCGTGTTGTTCAAGGACACCAACGATCTGGCCAAGGCGCTTCGCCAGGCCATCGATGACGCCCAGGTGAACTACACGCTGGGTTTTTACCCTGATGTAGAGATGTTGGACGGCAAGTACCACGAATTGCGGGTCAAGGTGGCTCGTAAGGGGCTCGCCGTCCGTCACCGGCAGGGATATTTGGCGGTGAAGGACATCGCACCGGGCGCCGAAGAACGCCAGGCGATGCTGCGTGACACGCTGTGGAGCCCGCTGGAGGCCTCCGCGATCGAAATCGTGGCCCGCCTGGATGCCGATCATGGCGCTTTCAACCTGTCGCTGGCGGTGAACCCCGAAACATTCACCCTGGAGCAGAAAGGTGACCAATGGGTGGGCGGTCTAGACGTCTATGTGGCGCAGTGCGACACGCAGGGCAAGGAGTTGGAGACGACAAGGGATTCCATCGACTTAAACCTGACGGCGGACCGCTACGCAGCGCGCCTGGAGAACTGGTTGGTGATGACCAGGAGCGTGCGGCCCAAACCGGAAACCATCCTATTGAAAGTGATTGTGCAGGACCGGCTCACCGGCCTCTTCTGGCCCCGCGACGCGGACACGGTCCCCTTTCCCCTCTCCTGGCCCGAGGCCCTGGCCGCAGCGGCGGAACTGCACTCCACCGCGCACCTGGGCCGCCAAGACTGGCGGCTGCCCAC
>CAYSBM010000017.1:0-5847 GCA_964429095.1 uncultured Solibacteraceae bacterium
TGCTGGGCACAATTACTCTTCCCTGAAGGTATGGCAAAGTAGGAACATGCGCGCCATTGTCATCGCTTCCCTGTTCGCCTTGTGACTGGCCGGGAACCTGCCTGCGCAAGTCCGCCCACCCCTGTTTTTCCGCGAGGACTGGAAGGAACTGCCGCCGGCCACACCCGTCACGCAGGAACATGTCGGGCATCCGGACCTGATGTTGTCGTTGCACGGTCCGGGTAAAGCGGGCGTCAAGAAGAGCCATCACGACCGCCCGGCCGATGACCCCTATTACATCTGGACTGGCTTGTGCGAAGGTAATTGCGCCATCAGCCTGCGCCACAAGACCTCTTACGTGGACCTGACCGGCCAGGCCAAGGTGCGCTGGCGCTCGAAACAGTCCGGATTCCGTCAGGCCCGCCTGATCGTGAAATTGGCCGGTGGCCCGTGGCTGGTGAGCGACATCTCCGACGGCCCTTCCAGCGATTGGCGCGAATTTGAATTCATCATCGCCGACATACGCTGGCGCAAGCTGGACATTGGCAAGGTCGTGGAAGGCCCCTGGGTGGAAAAACCCGATCTTTCAAGAGTGGACGAAATTGGCTGGTCCGACCTGATGCCCGGCGGCTCCAGCGACGCCTGTAGCCGTGTGGACTGGATCGAAGTCTACGGCCGCCCGGCGCCGCGTGAGGCCAAATAGCGACCGGACGTTCTATCCGAGCACGCGCGCCGCATCCTTGGCGAAGTAGGTGAAGATCATGCCGGCGCCCGCGCGGCGGATGGCGGTCAAGGATTCCATCATGGCGCGCTCACGGTCCAGCCAGCCGCGCTCGGCCGCGGCCACAATCATGCTGAACTCGCCGCTGACCTGGTAAGCGGCGAGGGGGACGTCGAAGCGGTCGCGCGCCATGCGAATCAGGTCTAAGTAAGGCATGGCGGGCTTCACCATCACCACGTCCGCGCCTTCTTCGATGTCCAGCTCTATCTCGCGCATGGCCTCACGCGCGTTGGCTGGATCCATCTGGTAGCTGCGGCGGTCCCCAAACTGCGGCGCGGACTCGGCGGCTTCTCGGAAAGGCCCATAAAATACGGACGCGAACTTGGCGGCGTAAGCCAGGATCGGCGTCTTGACAAAACCGGCTGCGTCGAGAGCGTTCCGGATGGCGGCCACACGGCCGTCCATCATATCCGACGGCGCCACAATGTCGGCGCCGGCGCGCGCATGCGAGACAGCCGAAGCGGCAAGCCATTCCAGTGTCGCATCGTTATCCACGTCGCCATTGACCACCTTGCCGCAGTGGCCGTGGCTGGTGTACTCGCAGTTGCACACATCCGTCACGACCACCAGCTTTGAACAGTGCCGTTTGATGGCCCGCACCGCCCGCTGCACGATACCCTGGTCATCATAGGCGCCCGAAGCCAGCTCATCTTTTTTCTCCGGGATGCCGAACAAGATAACGCCGCCGACGCCCAGCGCTTCCACTTCGGCGCATTCGCCCAACAGCACGTCGATCGACATCTGATAGTTGCCCGGCATAGCTCCGATTTCTTTTTTGACGCCTTCGCCGGGGCAGACAAACAACGGCAGGATGAGGCCCGCCGGATCCAGGTGCGTTTCCCGCACCATGCGGCGCAGGCTCTCTGTGGCCCGCAAACGTCTCATGCGGTGTTGAGGGAATGCCATACCATGGATTCTAACGCGCCATAATGGGAAGGACGTGGCCCGGGCAAAACAACCTGGAGAGGCAGTGGCCCGCCGCTACTTCATCCGCGGGCGGGTGCAGGGAGTCGGGTACCGCTACTTCGTCCAGCGCGTGGCCGCCGAACTGCAAATTACCGGATACGTGCGCAACCTGGATGATGGCCGCGTGGAAGTCTATGCCGCCGGTACGCCGGACCAGCTTTCCACCCTGGCCGGCTACCTGTGGAAGGGACCCCGCTGGAGCGACGTACGCGGCGTCGATGAGCAGGAAGCGGCGGTGCTAAAATACAGTGGATTTTTCATCGAACACTCATGACGGATCTCAAAAAGCTTATCCGCGAAATCCCCGGCTTCCCCAAACCGGGCATTCTGTTCTACGACATCACCACGCTGCTGAAGGATCCGGCCGGATTCGCCGGCGTCATCGACGCCTTCAAACAACGCTATGCCGGCCTCAAGGTGGATAAGGTGCTCGGCATCGAGGCCCGCGGCTTCATCTTCGCGCCAGCGCTGGCCTACGCCATCGGCGCCGGCTTTGTTCCCGTGCGCAAGCCCAAGAAATTGCCGGCGGAAACCGTCTCCGAGGATTACGCGCTCGAATATGGCGCCGACAGAGTCGAGATTCATAAAGACGCCATCTCAGCGGGCGAGAATATCCTTATTGTCGACGATCTGCTGGCCACCGGCGGCACGGCGGCGGCGGCGGCCAGGCTGGTCGAGAAACTGGGCGGCAAGGTGGCGGGGCTCGGTTTTGTCATCGAGCTGGGTTTCCTGCACGGCCGCGAGAAGCTCGCCGGCTACGACGTGTTCGCCCTGCTGCATTACGACAAATGAGCGCGGCGCCCCGCCGGGCCCGGTTGCGGGCGCTGGCCAAGATCAACCTAGGTCTCCGGGTGCTTCATAAGCGCAGCGACGGTTTCCACGAGCTGCGCACCGTGTTTCAGACCATTTCGCTGGCCGATACGCTGGAGGTGGAGTTTGAGCCCGCGCGGCGCACTACGGTCGAGCTTAGCGGTGGTCCGCAGATTGCGGACAATATTGTGATCCGGGCGGCCCGAGATGTCATGCAAGCCATGCGCACCACCGGCAGAGTGCGCTTTCATCTGACCAAGCGCATACCGCTGGGGGCCGGACTGGGCGGAGGCTCCAGCGACGCGGCAGCCGTCTTGCTGGCCTTGCCGGTGCTGGCCGGCCGCGAGCTGGAGGGCGAAGAGTTGATCTCGCTGGCCGCGCAATTGGGCAGTGACGTGCCTTTCTTCCTGCTGGGTGGGACCGCGTTGGGATTGGGGCGAGGAACCGAGTTGTACCCGCTGCCGCAAATGCCTCCGGCAGCTTTGGCGCTGGTTTGCCCGGCGGTGCATGTTTCCACGGCTGAAGCCTACGGCGCGCTGGGGCGTGGTTTGACATCCGATGTCAAACAAAATATGATAGATAGTTTCCAGTCTCGCGTTTGGCAATGGGGGACTGGAATGTCTACGGGCAGCCCGGCGGGGGTACTGGGCAACGATTTCGAAGGCGTCGTCTTTGATCGGCATCCCGAACTGAGAACGCTTAAGAGGAAGTTGCTGCGGTTGGGAGCGCGGGCGGCCATGATGACGGGAAGCGGATCCGCGCTGTTCGGATTGTTCGACAGCCGGAAGGATGCCGCGCGGGCTTGCTCTGCTTTCGGCGGCGGGCAGGCGTTCACGGCCGCGACGGTCAGCCGTGAACGGTATCGCGCCATGTGGACGCGCCAGATGGCGGCGCATTGCGTAGAAAGGATATGGCCGCTCCGCAGCCGGTACTTGCGAAGATGCACGATCGCTTGAAGATATTCACGGGTAATGCCAATCCGGCGCTGGCCGCCGAGATCTGTTCCGTGCTAAGCACTCCGCTCGGAGAGGCTTCAGTGAAGCGTTTCTCCGACGGCGAGATCTATCTCCAAATTCAGGAAAACGTTCGCGGCGTTGACGTCTTCGTGGTTCAACCAACCTGCACCCCGGTGGACCGCCATCTGATGGAGTTGTTGCTGATGATTGATGCGCTCAAACGCGCCTCGGCCGAACGCATCACCGCCGTCTTGCCTTACTATGGTTACGCCCGCCAGGACCGCAAGGACAAGCCAAGAGTTCCCATTTCGGCCAAGTTGATCGCCAGCCTGCTGGAGCGCGCCGGCGCGGACCGCATCCTGGCGCTCGATCTGCACGCCGCGCAGTTGCAAGGATTTTTCGACATTCCCGTAGACCATCTGTTCGCCGCTCCGGTCCTGATCGACTATTTCAAGTCCCAGGGATCGGCGGATCTGACCGTGGTAAGTCCGGACGCGGGCGGCGTTGAACGGGCGAGAGCGTTCGCCAAGCGGCTCAGCGCCCCGCTGGCCATTATCGATAAGCGCCGCGTGGAAGCTAACGTGGCGGAGGTCATGCATATTATTGGCGAAGTCGACGGACGTCATTGTTTGATCGTCGACGATCTGATCGACACGGCGGGCACGCTGGTCAAGGCCGCCGACGCTTTATTGCGCCAGGGCGCCGCGTCGGTGACCGCCTGCGCCACCCATGCGGTATTGAGCGGGCCGGCAGTTGAGAGGATCGCTTGCTCGCACTTGAAGGAAGTCGTGCTGACCAACTCCATCCCGCTCAAGGAGGATGCCCGCCAGTGCCCGCGCATCCGGGTGCTTTCGGTGGCGGAATTGCTGGCGCGGGCCATTCAGTCAATTCACGAGGAGACCAGCGTCAGCACTTTGTTTGTTTGAGTTCTAGAAAGGCGCCGGGTTCCGTGGCCGCCGCGCAAGCATGGCTACGCCCCGGCGAAAGGGAGAGGAATGAGGAAGGACATTACGATCACCGCCGAGCCACGTTCGGCCAGGGGTAAGAATGAAGCCCGCCGCCTGCGAGCCAGAGGCGCGATCCCCGCCGTGGTCTACGGCGGCCACCAGGAGGCCATCCCGGTTTCGGTGGATCCTAGGGAAGTCAACCGCCTGCTGCACAGCAAGACCGGCCACAATACGATTTTCAACGTCGCCATCCGCGGCCTGGTCACCACCCCCGCCATGGTCGTAGACTGGCAGAACGATCCCATCAAGGGGAACCTGTTGCACGTCGATCTGAAGCGTATCGACCTGAACGAGCGCATCTCGGTCAATATCCCGGTGCACTGCACGGGTGAGGCCAAAGGCGTCAAACAGCAGGGTGGATTGCTGGAAGTGGTGGCGCGCGAAGTGCATATCGAGTGCCTCCCGGATGAAATCCCGGAAAGCTTTGTGGTGGATGTGACCGATTTGATGATCGGCCAAGCTAAGCGCGCCGGCGACTTGCCTCTGACCGGATCAATGAAGCTGCTGAGCCCGCCGGATACGGTGCTGGTGCACGTGATTGCGCTGCGCGCTGAAGCTGCCGCTGCGCCGGCAGCCGCCGAAGTCACCGAAGCTGCCGCGCCGGCTGAACCCGAAGTGATCAAGAAGGGCAAGAAGGAAGAGGAAGGCGAGGCTGAGGGCAAGAAAAAATAGCCCGGCTCCGGCCTCCAGACGGTATTCATGCTGCCCGGCGCAGAAAATTCCACCCGCCCGGCGTCCGGCGGGCGCCGGTGGCTGGTCGCCGGCTTGGGCAATCCGGGGAGCCAGTACGAAAGAACCTGGCACAACCTGGGGTTTCTTGTGCTGGACCGTTTGGCGGAGTCAAACGGGCTACGGTTTTCGCGCCGCGAGTGCCAGGCCCTGGTGGCCGCCGGAAAAGTGGCGGGCGTGGATGTCTGGCTGGCGAAGCCGCAGACGTATATGAATTTAAGCGGCGTGAGTCTGGCGCAGTTGCTTAGAAAATATGAAATGCCGCCGGCCAGCCTGTTGTTGGTTTACGACGATCTGGACTTGCCCTGGACCCAAATCCGGGTCAGGCCCAAAGGCTCCTCCGGGGGCCACAAAGGCGTGGAATCGGCGATCCGTGAAATCGGGTCGAGTGAATTCGCCCGGGTACGCCTGGGCATCCATCCCGGTCACGCGGTCGGCGATGGAGCGGAGTTTGTGCTCTCGCCTATCCGGCGGGGGCAGGCAAAGGAGTTGGATGAACTGCTCGATAAAGCAAGCCGGGCAGTAGAATCTATAATTACCGAGGGCGTCGACAAGGCCATGGCGAGATTCAATCGCCGCGCTCACGGATTAAAACTCGAGGAAGAATGAGAACTTACGA
>CAYSBM010000017.1:5857-16576 GCA_964429095.1 uncultured Solibacteraceae bacterium
GCTGTTCATTGTCCGGCCGGACGCAACGGACGAAGAAATCGATCCGCTGGTCGAACAAATCACACAAGTGATCACCGCCGACGGCGGCGCCGTGGAAAAGGTGGAAAAATGGGGCGTCCGGCAGTTGGCCTATCGCGTTGCCAAGCGCAACGAAGGTTACTACGTGCTGGTGGTGTTCCAAGCCTCACCGGCCGCCGTGCTCGAACTGGAGCGGCGGCTGCGCGTCTCCGATCTGGTGCTGAAGTTTCTCACCGTGCGCATTGACGAGAAACTGAAGTGGATAGAAAAGCGCAAGAAGGTTCGCGAGAAGCGCGCCCGTCGTAAACCTAGCCTAGCGGCCAGTGCGCCGGCCGCCACGCCGGCTGTGCCGGAACACGCCATGCCGGGTGCGCCAGGGGAGGCAAGCAAGGAATAGTCGCCGGAAGGCGGGCCGGCGGCCCGCCGTGGCGCCAGCAAGGAGAGAGATATGGCAGAGACAAAGAGCGGAAAACCGGTGGCGGCATCCCAGAGGCCTACGGGGGGCGATAAGGCGATCGTATCGCAAAAGAAGCAGTACTTCCGGCGCAAGAAACTGTGCCGTTTTTGCGTGGACAAGATCGACGACATTAACTACAAGGATGTAAAACTGCTGTCGGCGTTCATCTCCGAACGCGGCAAGATTACCCCGCGCCGCATCTCGGGCGTCTGTACGCCGCATCAGCGGCGTCTGGCAGAGGCTATTAAGCGCGCGCGCAATATCGCGCTGCTGCCGTTCGCAGCGGAAGGGTGAGCCGGAGCCGTAGCAGAGTCGAGGGAAAGCCATGGAAGTAATTCTCAGGGAAGACATCGAAAAATTGGGGCAGCGTGGTGAGATCGTGAGCGTAGCCGCCGGCTACGCCCGCAACTATTTGCTGCCCCGGCGTCTGGCGGTGGTGGCCACCGAAGCCAACAAGAAAATCGTTGAGCAGGAGCGGCAGGCTCACCTCCGCCGTGAAGCCAAGCAACTGGCGGAGGCGCAGGAGCTGGCCCAGCTCATGGCGCCGGTCAGCGTCACCATCAGACAGAAAGCCGGCGAACAGGATCAGTTGTTCGGTTCGGTGACCGCCAAGGACATCGCCGAGGCGCTCGAAAAGGCGGGCTACAGCATCGACCGGCGCAAGATTCACCTGGAAGCGCCCATCAAACAGTTGGGCGAGTTCAAAGTGCCCATTCGCTTGCACAAGGACGTAACCGTGGAAATTACGGTTACGGTGGCCAAGGAAGAAGAGTAGGCCCGGGCGCGAGCCGGCCGTGCCTGCAAGGATTCTTGAACGGGAGGTTGCGCTGTGGGGTTCTTCGATTTATCGGGGCAAACCGCGATTGTAACCGGAGCGGCCACCGGCATTGGAGAGGCGGTGGCCCGGCGGCTGGCTCTGGCAGGCGCGCTGGTGGCGGTAGCCGACATCGATGAGTTAGGAGCCGCGCAGGCAACGGCCTCTATTGCGGCAGCAGCCGGTGGGCGGGCTTTTCCTTTGGCGGTGGATGTCACCTCGGCCGCCTCCGTGCAGCAGGCTGTAGCCAGGGTGCTTGAACGCAGCGGGCGAATCGACATCCTGGTGAACAACGCCGGCATCGCTGGACGCGCCGCTCCGCTCTGGGAACAGACTGAAGAGGACTGGCGGCGAATCATCGCTGTCAACATGGACAGCGTCTTTCACACCTGCCGTGCCGTCCTTCCGGCAATGCGCGAGCGCCGCTACGGGCGGATCGTCAACATCGCCTCCATCGCCGGCAAAGAAGGCAATCCAAATATGACTGGCTATTCGGCCACGAAAGCGGCCGTCATCGCTTTCACAAAATCGCTGGCCAAAGAGGTGGCCACCGAAAGCATCACCGTTAATTCCGTAGCTCCAGCCGTGGTCCGAACCCGGATTCTTGATCAGCTCACGCCCGCACAGGTGGCTTACATGACGGAAAAGATTCCCATGCGGCGCACCGGAACTCCGGAGGAGATCGCCGCCGTGGTGCATTTTCTGGCGAGCCCCGACGCGAGCTTCGTCACTGGACAATGTTATGACGCCAGCGGCGGACGGGCAACTTATTGAAGAAGCTGAAGAACTTGATTCTAAGCCCTAAGCAATATCAGACCACTCGCATCCGCGATCTATTGGAAGCCGCTGCCCGCGGACATGCCGGCCTTGACCGGCGCCTGCTGAAGGCCATCCTGGACCGGGGCCAAGAAGCGCTGCCGGAGTTGCTGGATTTCGCCATGCAGGACCGCGAATCCACGCCGGTCGACCTGGATACCGACCTGCTGAACCTGTTCCGCGCCCTGGGCTCCAGCGAAGCTCTGCCATTTTATCTGCATTGCGCCCGGCATAACCAGGAGGAGGAGATCTCCGACCAACTGGCCGAGATTTTCGCCTCGCTCGGCGCCGCCAGTGTGGAACCTTTGTTGGCCCTGTATGAAGACCTAGGAGAAGAATCCGGCAGCGAAGTAGCCTTTTGGCTGGCGAGTCTGCGCGTGCGCGACCGCCGCATCACAGACCTGCTGCTAGACCGTCTGGATTACGACACGGGTGACGGAGCCTTTCTATTAGGCATTTACGGGGATCCCGACGCCTTGCCGGCGTTACGGGAGCGCCTGGAGGAGGTGGCTGCCGCCGGCGACCCTGCCAGCCGGTGGGTGCGCCACGAGCTCGAAAGCGCCATACGGCAGCTCGAACAGCCGGAGCCGGATGCGGAGGTAATCGAAGAGCCATTCGATATCTGGCCTCTCTATCCCGAAACGGCCCTGCCGCGCTTTGACATCCTCAATGAGAGCGAATTGGTTGCGTTTCTGGATTCCCCTGAGCCGGAATACCGTCAGGCAGCCATTGAGGAGTTGGGATTGAGAACGCCTCAAGGCCGGGTGCGGGCGCGCCTGTTCGAGCTGGCGCAGAACGACCCGGAAGCCCAGGTTCGAGGAAGCGCATGGGAGGCGCTGGGCGGACTGGAAGATGCAGAGCTGATCGAGCGCCGCATGCGCGAGCGCTTGCTCGATGCGTCCGCGCCCGCGGCTGAGCGCGCCGGCGCCCTGGTTGGCCTAGCTCTAGGCCAGGAGGACGAAGCTGTCGACCGGATGATGCGGCAGTTCTACCAAGAGCCATCCCTGCGCGCCAAGGCGCTGGAAGCGATGCGCCGCAGCCTGGATGGCCGCTACGCAGAGTACTTTACGCCGCACATAGACGATGCGGATCCCGACATCCGCCGGCAGGCGATCTGGGCTGTGGGCAACCTGATGCTGAGCGGCGAAGCCGCGCGCTTGCGCCGCTATTTTGACGACCTGGAATTCCGCGCCGACGCCCTTTATGCTTATGCGCTGGCTGTCCCTGGAGAAACCTCGTACTTGCGTATGCCCCGTCTGTTCCGCAAGATAGACGAACTTGCCGGAGGGCTGTCCCCTGAGGAAGCCTACCTAGTCAAGACCGCCCTCAATCAACGGTTGGAGAGCCATGGGTTGGATCCAGTTTTCTTCACCGATCAGGGCGAGGAACCGGAAGAGTGGGCCGACAGCGGTCCTCATGAAATCAAACAACCATTGCCAAAGGCTGGGCGTAATGATCCATGTCCCTGTGGGAGTGGCAAGAAGTTCAAGAAATGTTGCGGGGCATAGGACCGTAGAATATTACTCGACACTGTCGATATATTCCACAATCACCAACCCGTTCCGAATCACTGTGCTAGCCCAAAAAATCGGAACCGAGCTGCGTATAGTGCTCATAAACACAACACCCATGCTGTAGGGTGAATCTACAGATGAATCCTGCGTGCTGGAAATAATCCACTCATTTACAAAGAGATAGGCTATCTTACGGCGAACGTCGGACAACTGGCGCGAGAATTGCTTGAGGTATGAGTGGGCTGGCTTTCCGAAGTGACGTCAGTCCGCAAATCCTAAGCGAAGGAGAGTACTTACTATGACCGTAATTCTTGTACTCGCTACGTTTTTCGCCTTCATTGTGGCCGATTACCTGTTGAGCCGCAAGAAAGAGCCTGCCAACGTTAGTGCTCGTGAACAAGCCCCACGTGCCGTAGCTGGGGAGTATGTGGAGGGCTTCTTGGTCCCCCAAAGTTTCCGGTACCACCCCGGCCATAGCTGGCTGCACCGCGAGCGGCCGCATGTAGTGAAAATCGGTATGGACGAGTTCGCCTCGCGGCTGGCCGGTCAAATCGACAGCATTGAGCTGCCGAAGCCCGGCCATTGGTTGAGACAAGGGCAAAGGGCGTGGACCCTCACGCGGGGCAACGAGAAAAGTGAAATGGTTTCGCCGATCGAAGGCGAGATCGTTGAGGTGAACCAGGAAGTGCTCAAAGATCCATCTGTGGTGCGGAAGGACCCTTATGGAGAGGGCTGGCTGATGACCGTGTTCGTACCCGACGAAGAGAGCACTACCCGTAATCTTCTTCCTCCAGCCCTGGTGCGTGGTTGGATGCGACAGGCTGTGGAGAAACTCTACGCCATGCAGCCTCAATTGGCGGGCGCAGTGGCCGCCGATGGAGGACGCCCGGTTGACGACTTATTCTCGGCCCTTCCCCCTGGAACTAGTTGGAAGCAAGCTACCAGTGAGTTTTTCCTCACCTAGAGTGTGGAAACACTCAACTATGGGGCATCAGAAACAGCTTTAGGGCTTGGGAGGAGGCGCTCAGCAGCGGCGGGTGCAACCCCTTCAATATCTACATAAGCCCTTTGCTCTAAAGAGGATAAGCTGTCCCTCTCTGTGCTTGACGGGCCTCGCACCATGGTTGGCTTCGAGATTGCAACCTTGGAGCAGTTTATGTAGATAGCGCCTGAACTACCGGCCACCAGTGGAGCAAGAATGGCTAAAGCAATTCTATACGACAGCACCTTATGTGTGGGGTGCCGGGAATGTGAAGCGGCCTGCGCAAGAAAATGGGGGCTTCCTTACAACGAAAAGATCGCCGCCGAGGAAGAGATCTCCGAGCACAAGTTGACGGCCGTACAAACCTTTGGGGAGCGTTTTTCCCGGCGGTTGTGCATGCACTGTGTGGAGCCGACCTGTGTGTCGGCGTGCCCGGTCGCCGCGTTGCAGAAATCCACGCTCGGCGCGGTGGTTTATGAAGAGCCGCGCTGCATCGGATGCCGGTACTGCATGCTCGCGTGCCCGTTCCAGGTTCCGAGTTACGAATGGAACCGGCGGCTGCCGCGGATCAAGAAGTGCGACTTCTGCCACCAGCGGCAATTGGAGGGCAAGGTGACGGCCTGCTCGGAAGCCTGCCCCACGGGCGCCACCATCACTGGCGAGCGTGACGCACTCATCGCGGAGGCGCGCAAGAGGCTCGCGGAAAAGCCGGCCGAATACCACCAGAAAATTTACGGTGTGGAAGAAGTGGGAGGAACCAGCGTCTTGTACTTGTCCGCGGTCCCGTTTGATCAGATTGGTCTGAAGACGAACTTACCTACAGAGGCCCTGCCGGTCCTAACCTGGCGAGCGCTTTCCGCCGTTCCAAGCGTGGCTGTAGTGGGCGGGACTTTGCTGGGGGGCATTTATTGGATCACACACCGGCGCGAAGAAGTAGCGGCGGCCGAAGGCGGCTACCGCCCGCCGAAGGGAGGCCGGCCATGAATCATAAGACCCCGCGGCGCGGTGGGTTGACTGTCTGGCAAGGGGTTTTCGCCGTCTTGATGGCGGCCGGGGCTTATTCGGCCTATATCCGTTTCGCTCATGGGTTGGGCGCTTCCACCAACCTGAACGACCATTTTCCCTGGGGGCTATGGATAGGCTTTGATGTCTTGTGCGGCGTGGGACTGGCGGCGGGAGGCTTCACACTGGCCGCCGTGGTGCACATTTTCAACATCCAGCGTTACCGGCCGATCGTCCGCCCCGCGATTCTCACGGCGTTTCTGGGCTACGTGCTGGTCATTGTGGCCCTGCTATTCGACCTGGGACGGCCTTACCGCATCTGGCACGCGCTCATCATGTGGAACCCTCGTTCGGTAATGTTTGAAGTGGCCTGGTGCGTGATGCTCTACACCACGGTGTTGTTTTTGGAGTTTCTGCCGGCGGTCTTCGAACGGTTCCAATGGCACGCGCCGCTCAGGCCCCTGCGGGCGGTGATGATCCCGCTGGTGATCCTAGGCGTCATTCTTTCCACGCTGCACCAGTCCTCGCTAGGGAGCCTGTACTTGATCGTGCCTACCAAACTTCACCCGCTCTGGTACTCGCCCATCCTGCCCTTGTTGTTCTACATTTCGGCCATCACGGTCGGTCTGGCAATGACGATTTTCGAGTCCTGGCACAGCAGCCGTGCTTTCGGCCGGCAATTGGAGCTGCACCTGCTGGCGGGACTGGCGAGAGTTCTGGCCGTGAGCCTGCTGTTATACCTGGCGGTGCGTCTTATGGACTTGCTCCAGCGAGGGGTGCTGCATCGGGCGTTTGAGAGACGCACGGAGAGCTATCTGTTTGCGCTGGAAATCTTTCTCACGGCGCTTCCAATGGTATTGCTGTTCCGGCGGCATGTGCGCTGGAACCCGCGAGCGCTGTATGCCTGCGCGGTCATGGTGATTTTCGGCTTCATCACGCACCGTTTGAACGTCAGCGTGACGGGCATGGAAGCCGGCTCGGGGACCTCTTACGTTCCGCGCTGGACTGAGGTGGCCCTGACGCTGAGCCTCATCGCTGCCGGGTTCGCGGCTTTTCGCCTGGCGGCGCGCCACCTGGCGGTCTTTGAATCAGAGAGCGCTCCTCTGGCCCAGGTTCCAGAGCCGGCAGGAGGCGGTTAGAGCAGGAAATGGCGGAAGGACGAGCTGCGCGAAGCGGACTTCCACTCAGTCTGTCTTTGAAGCTGGCCCTGTATCTGGTTCTGAGCACTGTCTGTTTCTGGTCGCTGTTCGGCATGCTGAACCTCAGGCTGCACCGGAAGCAATCCGAGCAAACCATTCTAGAGGACGCAGAACGGATCAGCGAGGTCATCCAGCGCAGCACACGGCATCAGATGCTGCGCAATGATCGCGCGGCGCTGGCCGAGGTAATCACCGACATAGGCACACAGCCCGGCATACGCCTGGTGCGGGTATTCAACAAGGAGGGACGCATCAGCTACTCCTCGACGGCGTCGGAAGTGGGAGCCATGGTAGACAAGCGCGCCGAACAGTGTTATGCCTGCCATGCGCAGAGCGCGCCGCTGGAGCGGCTGAACCGGCCGGACCGGGCGCGCATCTTCCACGATCCCGGCGGCGGACGCGTCCTGGGCATCATACGCCCCATCGAGAATCAACCGGATTGCTGGAACGCGCCGTGCCACGCTCACCCGCGGGGAATGAAGATTCTGGGGGTCATCGACACACAGCTTTCACTGGCCACTGTCGACCGGCAAATGGCCGCGCAGAGCCGTCAATTGTTGGGCTTCACAGCTCTGGCGGCTGTGCTGGTTTCCGCCATCACGCTGTTGTTTGTCTGGCTGGTTGTGCGCCGTCCGATCCGTGAACTGATGGCCGGCACACGGCGGGTATCGAGCGGTGATCTGGACTTTCGCATCCCCGTGCGGTCGGCGGATGAACTGGGGGCGTTGGCCGAGAGTTTCAACAAGATGACGCACGATCTCAGCGCGGCCAATGCCGAAGTGCTCAACTGGGCAAGAACGCTCGAAGAGCGCGTGCAGCGAAAGTCGCAAGAGCTGGAACGCGCGTATTCTTCGCTGGTAGCCAGCGAAAAGATGGCCTCCCTCGGGAAACTGGCCGCCACGGTGGCGCACGAGATCAATAACCCCCTGTTCGGCATGCTCACCTACGCGCGGCTCACGCTGAAGCAGCTTTCCGAAGCCAACCTGGAGGAGACCAATAAACAGGAACTGATCGAGAACCTGCGGGTCATCGAGCGGGAAAGCCGGCGCTGCGGCGACATCATCCAGAACCTGCTCACCTACGCCCGCCAGGCTCCGCCCAAGCCGGATAACGTAGATTTGAATCAGGTTGTGGAGCGCGCCTTGGGCCTGGTGCGCCACAAGCTGGACTTGCAGGGCGTCGAGTTGGAAACCTCTCTCGAGCCCGGCCTGCCGCCAATATGGTGCGATGCGGGGCAGATTCAACAAGTTGCCGTGGCCTTGCTCATGAACGCTGCCGAAGCCATGCCCAATGGCGGCCGGTTGCGGGTGGCGACCGCAACCGCGCCGGGCGGGGGCGCAAGCCTGTCGGTGGCCGACAACGGAGGGGGGATCGCCGAGGACGTGTTGCCACACATCTTCGAGCCTTTTTTTACCACCAAAGAAGAACAACAGCGCACCGGGCTGGGATTGGCGGTGGCGCACAGCATTGTGGAGCAGCATGGAGGTACAATTACAGTTCGCTCCACTCCCGGACAGGGCGCCGAATTTACGGTCACTCTGCCCGGACAATCACAGACGGCAAAGCCCGCACCGGGCGCTGCCCTGCCGCCGGTAACAGGAGAATCAACTGCGAATGTCCAGCCACGCTAATCCCGTCAAGGGCAATGTCCTGATTGTGGACGACGATCCTGTAGTTCGCGACTCGCTTGGAAAGTGGTTCATCAGCGAGGGCTTTGGCGTGGAAACCGCGCCCAGCGCTCGCCACGCCCTGGAAGCGGTACAACACGACCAATATGACGCCGCGCTGCTCGACATCAAGATGCCTGGCATGGACGGCATGGAATTGCAGGAGAAGCTGCGGGAGATCGATCCCGACATGCCCTTGATCATCATGACCGGCTATGCCTCGGTGGAAACCGCGGTGCGGGCGCTCAAACGCGGCGCCTACGACTACATCACCAAGCCCTTCGATCCCGATGAGCTGGTGCACCTGATGCGCAACGCCGTGGAACACCGGCGGGCCAAGCGCGAAGTGGCGCGGCTGCGCGAAAACCTTCAGGAAACTTTTCCCAAGACCCAGCTCGTCGGCCAGAGCCCGCCCATGCGGCGCGTATTTGAATTGATCGAGACCGTGGCGCCCACCGACGCCACCGTGCTGATTACGGGCGAGAGCGGCACGGGCAAGGAACTGGTCGCGCGCGCCATCCATGCGGCCAGTCCGCGCCGATTTATGCCATTGGTGGTGATCCATTGCGGCGCGCTCAGTGAGACTTTACTGGAGAGCGAACTGTTCGGCCACGAGCGGGGAGCTTTCACCGGAGCGCAGTACCGCAAGAAAGGCAAGTTTGAAGTCGCCGATGGCGGCACGATATTTCTCGACGAGATCAGCGACATCAGCCTGAAGACGCAAACCGACTTGTTGCGCGTGCTTCAGGAAAAAGAGATTGTGCGAGTAGGCGGAACGCAAACCATTAAAGTGGATTTCCGCTGTGTGGCCGCGACCAACAAAGACTTGCAACGCCTGGTCGAGGAGGGCACGTTCCGTCTAGACCTTTTCTACCGGCTGAATGTGTTCGCTATCCGGCTGCCGCCTCTGCGGGAACGACGCGAGGATATTCCTCTGCTGGTAAACCACTTCCTGCACAAGTTCGCCACAGCGATGAACCGCCCGGCGCCGCGCATTTCAGCCAAGGCCCTGGACGTACTGATGGAATATCCCTGGCCCGGCAACGTGCGCGAACTGGAGAACGCTATCGAACGCGCCATGCTGATTTACCGCGATCAGGAAATCCAGCCGTCGGATTTTCCGTTCCAGAGTTCCGGCGCAGCCCCGTCGGGGGGCCAGACGCTGGAGGAGGTCGAGAAGGCGCATATTAAGCGAGTGTTGGAAGAAACCGGAGGCAACTACTCCCGCACCGCCCGCATCCTGGGTATCGACCGCACCACGCTGTACAACAAGGTGAAACGCTACGGTTTGCGTTGATCCGCCCCAGCAATGCCTCAGCAGGCCATCTACCTCGTTGCGGCCGGACTAGCCGGGGAACCGGAAACGTCCGTACCGGTAGAAGTTCTGGACGAACTGGCGGCCGTTCTGGCTCGCGTGTTCGAGGTCAACTGCCACGTCTCGCCGGAAATGGTGGAAATCGCTTTTGCGCACGATACGGCGCGCAACCAATACATGGCCACCAGCATCCTGGCGCACTTGATGGCCTGGCGCGGGAACCAGCCGCCGGACCGCGCAGCCCGCAGCCGCCTTCTGGCGGTCACAGCGCTCGACCTGTTTGTCCCCGTACTCACCTTTGTCTTCGGCGAAGCGCAACTGGATGGTTGCTGCGGCGTCGTTTCCTTGCACCGGCTGCGAGAGGAGCACTACGGGTTGCCGCCGAACCCCGCTGTGCTGGCGGCGCGGCTGTCCAAGGAAGCCATCCACGAACTGGGGCACACTTTCGGCCTACGCCATTGCGACGACTGGAGTTGCGTCATGGCGTCCACGCACTCGGTCGAGCGGCTGGACCTAAAAGGTTCGGATTTCTGCTCCCGCTGCGGCGCTGTGGTGCGTTCCGCGCGATAGGCGTGATCAGAAGCTCAGCACCAAGTGCCAGATATAGACGTAGGCCAGCACATCGATGTTCTCCCAAATCCTGCGGCAAAGTTCAGCATCGCCTGGAATGGGGCCCAGCTCGCTGAGCTTTTTCTCCCACGGGTAGCACACACCGCTTCCGGGGCGCGGCGCTGGGATCGTGGCGCGCGGCCGGTTGTCAGGCGGGGGAGGAGGCGGGGCTGAGTTCGGCTTGCCGCTGTAAACACCGTATTCCAGCGCGGCCTCAGTCATAGCGCGCACATTCTCCACTCGTGCATCACTTTGCATGATGGCGCTGGCGTCCATGATGTAGCCGCCCTCGGTAGCCACTGTTTCCAGCAGCCGCCGGCAATGCT
>CAYSBM010000018.1:0-3880 GCA_964429095.1 uncultured Solibacteraceae bacterium
AACTTTCCATGGGGCTGTCGAGCCTGCTGGTGCATAAGCTCCGCAGCCTGCTCACCATGCTGGGCATGATCTTTGGCGTGGGCGCCGTGGTGGCCATGCTGTCGATCACCGCCGGCGCCCAGAAGGAAATGCTCAGCTACATTGACCTTTTGGGCGTCAACAACATTATCATCGAGGCCAAGGAAGCCGTCGACCGCAACGAGTTGCAGGCCCGCCGGCAGATCTCGCCGGGGCTCACTTTCCGCGATGCGCGCGCCATCCGGGAAAACGTGCAGGGCATCGAAGAAATGACCCCCCGCAAGCGCTTCAAACCCCTCAAGGTGCTGCCCAAGACTGCCCAGGAGCCGCCCCTGCTTATCGGCGTTGAAGCCAACTACCTCAAGATCAACAGCCTCCGGCTGGTGGAAGGCAGATTCTTCACCGCCGAAGAAGACGCGCGCTCAACTCCGGTGTGCGTGCTCGGCGAATCGGCCAAGGTGCAACTGCTGGGTTACGACAACGCGGTGGGCAAGTACGTCAAGATCAACGACACTTGGCTGCAAGTGATCGGCGTGCTGGCGCACCAAGCTACCGCCGATAGCGACGTGGGAGGCCTGGAGGTGGTCAACCGCAACAATATGGTGATCGCTCCGCTCAACACCGTCATGCGGCGTTTTGAAGATAACAACAGTTACCTCAAAGACGAAATCGACGGCATTTACATCAAGGTGGCCGCCGGCACGGATTCGATGGAAACCGCCAATGTGGTGCGCGCTATTTTAAACGCCACGCACAAAGACGCCGGGGACTTCACCGTGGTGGTGCCGGCGGATCTGCTCGAGCAGCGCCGCCGCACACAGTTTATTTTCAGTGTGGTGATGATCTGCATTGCGGGCATCTCGCTATTGGTGGGCGGCATCGGCATCATGAACATCATGCTGGCGACCGTGCTCGAACGCACGCGCGAGATCGGCATCCGGCGCGCCATTGGAGCGCGGCAGACCGATATCGTGCGGCAGTTCCTCACCGAGGCAGTCATGATTTCCATCGTCGGCGGATTGATCGGAATCGCCTTCGGCTTCTCGCTGTCGAAGATCATCGCCGCCGCCGCCGGCTGGTCCACCGTGGTCACCTGGGGTTCGATCGCCGTGGCCTTCGGCGTATCAGTCGGCATCGGCCTACTGTTCGGCATTTATCCGGCGGTGCAAGCCGCCAAACTCGACCCCATCGAGGCCATACGCTACGAATGACGAAAACAATGCGAAAGTACGGTGTTCTCTCCGGCCTTCTTTGCACGGCGTGGGCTCTGGCGCAGGACGCGCCGTTGTTCCCCAAGCCGGATTATTTCCGGCGGCATTTCGGCACTCCTTCCACGCGCGTGGAATTGCGCCCTCCGGTGCGCTTGCGCGATTACGTAGTGGGAGGCAAGCTTGAACTCAGCCTGCGCAGCTACCTGGAACTGGTGCTGGCCAACAACACCAGCATCGCCATCGAGCGGCTGAACATCGAAACGCAGAAAAACGCCATTCTGCGCGCTTTCAGCATCTTCGATCCGTCGCTGGCCGCCACGTTCCGCAATACGCGTACCAAGACGCCGACTTCGGACGTGCTCAGCGGCGCCGCCACACTGAACCAGCTTTCCCAGCCTGCCAACTTTACGTACTCGCAAACGCTGGAAACCGGCACCAACTACACGGTGGGGTTTAACGCCTCCAAGACCTCCACCAATAACCAGTTCGCCACCTTCAACCCCGCTCTGAACGCCTCGCTGGCGTTCAGCGTGACGCAGCCGCTGCTGCGCAACCGCGGCTCGGCGGTCACCAAGCTCCCCGTCACGATCGCCCGCAGCCGGTTAAAGGCTTCCGAATACCAGCTTCGCGACACGCTGATGCGCCTGCTGGCCAGCGCCGAAAACGCCTATTGGGATGTGATCTCCGCCCGCGAAAACCTGGCCGTTCAGGAGCAGACCCTGGCGTTGCGCGGCGAAGCGCTCAAACGCGCGCAGAAGGAACTCGATCTCGGCGCGCTCTCGCCGCTGGATATTTACCAGCCCCAGGCCGAGTACGCCAGCGCGGAAATTCTGGTTTCCCAGGCCCGCTTCCAACTGGCTCAGGCCGAAGACGCACTGCGCAAACAGATCGCCGCCGACCTCGACCCGGAAGTCCGCCGTCTTCCCCTCCACCTGACCGAACCCGTGCTTCCACCTACCGACACTTCGACCATCGACCGGGAACAGGCCGTCGAGGCGGCCTTGCGCTTGAGACCGGATTTGCGCGCCGCCCTGCAAAACCTTGTGATAGACGAACTGAATATCAAGTCCTCGACTAACGCCTTGCGGCCGGATCTCTCGCTCAGCCTTAACTACTCCAGTTCCGGACGCGGCGGCAATTACTACCAGCGCACCAACGTCTTCGCCGGCGACGGCACATCAAGCACGGTCCTTAGCGTCTTGCCGGGAGGCTTTGGCGCCGCCCTGAACCAGGTGTTCGGCGTCAACTACCCGGTCTATGGCTTCGCGCTTTCCTTGCGGTTGCCGTTGCGCGACCGCGCCGCCGAAGCCAACCTGGCCGACGCCATGATCGCCAAGAAGGCTGATTCGCTCCGGGCGCGCAACATCGAGCAAACCGTCCGGCTGGAAGTTCTGAACGCCGTCACACAGGTCGAATCCAGCAAGGCCAGCATCCGCCTGGCGACCATCGCCCGCGACCTGGCGCAGAAGAATTACGAGGCGGAACTGAAGAAGTACGAACTGGGCGCCAGTTATTTGTTCCTCGTTCTGGATGCGCAAACGCGCCTGGCGGCGGCGCAGTCGCGCCTGCTCACCGAGTCGGTTAACTACCGGCGCAACCTTCTCACGCTTCTGCGGACCACCGGCGAACTGCTGGAGCAGCGCGGCGTCGCGGTACAATGAACCTCAGGCGGCTCTTCGGAACCGCGCCCGGCCGCGCCGCCGGCACACTTCGCCATGGGCCGCATACGTATTCTCTCCGACCAGGTAGCCAATAAGATCGCCGCCGGCGAGGTGGTCGAGCGCCCCGCTTCGGTGGTCAAGGAACTCATCGAGAACTCGCTCGACGCCGGCGCCACCGTCATTCGCGTGGAAACCAGCTCCGGAGGGCGGCGCCTGATCCGCATCTCCGATGACGGCTGCGGCATGATGCGCGACGACGCCCTGCTGGCTTTCGAGCGCCACGCCACCAGCAAACTGGCCGACGTCAAGGATCTGCTGTCCATCTCCACGCTGGGATTCCGGGGGGAAGCGCTGCCCTCGATCGCTTCGGTTTCGCGGCTCACGCTGGAAACCCGCTCGCGGGAAGAATCCACTGGATGGCGCATCGAGATCGCTGGAGGCAAGATACTGGCGTGCCAGGAAGCGGCGCTCGCCGGCGGCACCGTGGTCACTGTGCGCGATCTGTTTTTCAACGTGCCGGCGCGCAAGAAGTTTCTGCGCAGCGAGGCCACCGAACTGGCGCACATTGCCGCGCTGGCCACCGAATATAGCCTGGCTCACCCCGGCAAGAGTCTCACCTTGACGCACGAAGGAAAACCGCTGCTGGAGGTCACACCCGCCGCCAGCTTGCGTGAGCGTGTCTACCAGGTCTTCGGCGCTCAAGTCCTTGCGGCCCTGGTCCGCCGCAGAGGCGGGCGTCGCGTGCTCAACCGCCGATTCATCCGTGCCGAAGTACACGTCCTGGTGGGCCGCGCCGGGAGGCGCAACCCAGGAGAGAATCGTGCCGTCGCGGGGAACATCGGTCTGGCCGATCCCGGGCGACGGGATCACGGCGGTCCCGGTATCGACCGCCGTCAGATCGAACGCGTTCATCCCGAAGATCGCATTGGCCACCACGCTGCTGGCCGCCGTCTGGTCGAACACGCGCGCAACCGGCGACCGGCCGTCGGC
>CAYSBM010000018.1:3890-10656 GCA_964429095.1 uncultured Solibacteraceae bacterium
ACGCACGAAGGAAAACCGCTGCTGGAGGTCACACCCGCCGCCAGCTAGCGTGAGCGTGTCTACCAGGTCTTCGGCGGTCAAATCCTTGCGGACCTGGTCCGGTTGGACGCCGGCGGACCAAGTTTGCCGCCAGAGCCCGGCTCAGGCCAGAGCCCTGGCTCGCTGCACCTGGCCGGCTTCGTCAGCCGGCCTCAAGTGCACAAGAGCAACCGGAACTCGATCCATTTTTTCGTGAACGGTCGGGTGGTCCGAGACCGCTTGCTGATGCACGCTTTGAGCGCGGCCTACTACAATCTCATTCCTCAGGGCGTCTACCCCATCGCGCTGATTTTCCTCAGTTGCCCCTATGAGGAGGTGGACGTCAATGTGCACCCCTCCAAGACCGAAGTGCGCTTCCGCCACGGAGCCTTGGTGCACGACTTTCTGCGCGACTCCGTCCGCGCGGCATTATCCGCCTCCCGCCCGGCGCCCTCGCTTCCGCCGCCCCGGACGGCTCAGCCGGCCGCGCATTTGCCGTACTCGGAATTCTCTCAGCGCATCCTGGACCAGCGCTTTGAAGCCGCTTCCACTCCGGATGGCGTGCCGGATTCCGACCTGCCCGTCTTTCAACTCAAGACGCCGCTGCCTGCTGAACCGCGTTTCGACTTCAACCCCGATGCCGGCCAGAGCGCCGAAAGAACGGCTTCGCCTGCGGCCCCCGCGTTCCCATCGCCCGCATTCAAATTGAGGATTCCTGAATCGCACAGCGCCTGGCCTCAGGGCGTCTCCTACGAAGCCGTCCCCAGCCTTGCGGCCCTTGCGGACCTGCGCCCGCTCGGCCAGATTCACGACAGTTTCATCGTCGCGGCGGGGCGCGATGGCCTCTGGCTCATCGACCAGCACGTGGCGCACGAGCGCATCTTGTTTGAGAAGATCCTCCGGCGCGGCACGCCAGAACAGCGGGAAACTCAATCATTGCTCATTCCTGTGGTGGTTGAACTTACTCCGGCGCAGATGGCCGATTACGGCCGCCTTGCCAGCGAGCTGCATGAAGCGGGTTTTGAGACTGAGCCATTCGGCCCGCGGAGCATCGCAATCCAGGCGGCGCCGGCCGCTCTAGCGGCGGCCGACGTAGAGAAGTTGTTGTTCGAAATCCTGGAGATTGCGGAAGCTGAACTCCGCGGAGCATCGCTGGAAGACGTGCGCCGTGCGCTGGCCGCCGCCATCGCCTGCCGGGCGGCCATCAAGATCAATACACCGCTCGATGAGCGCAAGATGACCTGGCTTATTCAGGAACTGGCCGCCACCGAGTGCCCAATGAGCTGCCCGCACGGCAGGCCCATCGCCCTACTCTATTCCACCCGGGACATCCTCAAGGGATTTCACCGGCTGTGATAGCCGGACGCGACAAGCCCGCCGCGCCTCTCTGGCAGCCGCTTACCGCCCGAAATAGGCCGCGTTGGCAGCCGTGCTGGCAGCCTGGTCCGCCGGAAGATCGTCCAGAGCGTAAATAGCCGAAGCCGGACATACCGGAACGCAAGCTCCGCAGTCGATGCATTCAGCCGGATCAATGTAGAGCTGGCTGACCGTCTCGAATTGCGGCTCATCCTTCTTCGGATGAATGCAATCCACCGGGCATGCTTCAACGCACAGCTCATCTTTGGTGCAAGCAGGTGTAATTACGTAGGCCATGGATTCTCCCGTTATTGTCTTGGCAATTCTCTTACCACATTACGGATTCCTAAGATAACCATAACATAAACATAATAGGGAACTTATTTTCGAAGCTCAAAAGAAGGCGGAGCGCGCTTGGGTCATAACACCCAGCTTGGGAGCGAATCCAGCGGAAACGTGGAAATACTGGGTGATTATTCCCACTCAATGGTAGCGGGCGGCTTGTGTGTCAGATCGTAGAAAACGGCTGCCACGCCTTCCACCGCCAGCAATTCGGTCGCCATAGCTCTAAGCAATTCCTCTTCCATGGCCACCGATTGGGCCGTCATACCGTCCACCGAATCCACCGGCCTTAGCACGACAGAATCCGGCCGGTCCCGGTCGCCCACCGGTATCAGCACCACCGGGAACTGCCACACACGGCTGTCGAAGCCGCTGTCGGCTGAGAGGCGGCGCACGCCGCCGTCTGCCCTCCGCAATCTGTCACGGCGCTCCGGGCTGAGCACGCTCGCCTGTCCGGCCAGTTCCCCCATCGGCGTGTGGGAGCCGGCCAGCGCCACTACCCGGTTGACTCCCGGCGTGGCGTTGATCAACCCAGTCGCACGCGCCTGCAAGTCAGCCTGCGGGGTGGGAAATTCTTCAAGCGCCAGCACATGCCGGTAACTGCGCGAATCACCCTGCACTCCCACCGAACGGACCGGCACAAGCCATCCTCCGGCGGTGCGTTCCAGCGCAAGACTGCCACTGCTCGCCAGGCAGCGGATTGCGAGGCCGGGGCCCGGAAACGGATGCCGGCTCAGTAATTGTTCCGTCAGGCCCAACTCCCGGCCAATCTAGCGGACCTCGTCTTTGTAAAACGAACTCAGCGGCTCGACGATGCGGTTGGCTTCCAGCAAACGCTGGATTCCAGGTACTCGATTGTGATGCGTCTTGATTACGTCGGCCTTAGCCGTGCCGCCGGACTCGATGGTGTCGGGATAGATGGTTCCTTGCCCCAGTATCCAGCGACCGTCCAGGTAGTGGCCGCTTTCGAGGATTTCCTCCTGGATACGGACGAACTGCTCCCCGATGAGGTGGCGCTTCTGTTCCGGATCGCGGACGCCGGCCAGAGCACTCAGAAACTTGTCTGCGGCGCGTTCGACGGTGCACGAGCCTCCGGCCAGCCCGCGAAAGAGCTGTTCGACAAAGGCGGTCTCGCCCTCGCGCATCAGGCCGGTGTCCACATATACACCGTGTACGCGTTCCGGGCCGAGAGCGCGCAAGCATAGCGTATAAGCGACGCTGGAATCAACGCCGCCGCTCACGAAAAAGAAAACGTTGCGGCCGGCAGCTACACGGCGGACGGATTCTTCCAGTTGCGCCACGCGGCCTCGCGGTGACCAGTCTTTCTCACAACCCGCAATGGAAAACAGGAAGTTCCGCAGAAGCTGTGCGCCTTTGCGCGTGTGCGCCACCTCAGGATGAAACTGCACGCCGTACAAGCGGCGCTGGGCGTTTCCGATGGCGGCGGCGGCGCAGGTTACCGTGGAAGCCAGAAGCTTGAAGCCTGCCGGCAGCGCGGCCACCGTGTCGCGGTGGCTCATCCAAACCTGCTCTCTGGAATCCAGTCCTTCCAGAAGGCCGCTGGGCTCGGCCGGTTCCAGAATCGCCAAACCGTACTCGCCCTTGTCGCCCCTTTCCACCCGGCCGCCCAGCAAATGAGCCATGAGTTGCAACCCGTAGCATATGCCGAGCACCGCCTGCCCGGAGGAAAATATCGCCCGGTCGACCGTGGGACTACCGGGCTCGTAAACGCTGTCTGGCCCCCCGGAGATGATGAGCGCACGGCACGATTGGAGTTCGGCGGCCGGCGTGTCGCTGGGACGAACTTCCGCATACACGCCCTGTTCGCGGACCTTGCGGGCTATGAGATGACAATACTGGCCGCCGGCATCCAAAACGATCACCTGCGGCGCCGTCCCCCCAGAATGCACCATAGCTGGGGCGCTGTTTAGCTCACTGCGGCTCACCTTTAGCTATCGCTCCGGTTTTTGCGTGCGCTGCACAATCAGCTTCTTAGCGCTCTCCACCAAGGCTGTAGCTTTAGGCAGAGAATCAATAGCCTTGGCCGTCAGGGGATCGGTCTCCACTGCCAGCCGCCGCGCCTCGTCGACGCTAAAGGCAGTGATGTAAATCTCGCGCTTAAGCTGTTGTCTGATCCAGGCGTGGTTGTCGGCGTACTCGGCTTCGGAAAACTGCACGCCTTCCTTCAGCAGAAATTGATGGAACTCGTTGTCCACGCTTTGGTCGGGTTCCCAACCTTTGGGCAGCTTTGTGTCACGGCCGGCGAAGAAACGCGCTGTGAAGTTAAAAAAGGCCTGCTTGCGCAGCAACTCGATCTGGAAACGGTTCAATTTGGGCGGGCTGTACTTTTCGTCCGGGGTGATGCCGCCGCCGCCGTACACCGTACGTCCGCTATCGGTCATCTTCACGTCGGTCGTGCTCTGCACTCCGGCCGTCTCCTTGCGGTTGTAATAGTCAAGGAAGGAGATGTTCGAATAGTCACGCTGGATCAAGCGGCCACTAGGGGTATAATACTTGGCCGTGGTCAACGCCAGGCCGGTATTCTCGCTGAGAGGGTAGACGGTCTGCACCAACCCCTTGCCGAACGTGTTCTCCCCCAGCACCCATGCGCGGTCGTGGTCTTGCAGGGCGCCGGCCACAAGCTCTGCCGCCGAAGCCGAATAACGGTTCACCAAGACCACGATGGGGTATTCGCGCCCCCCGTTTCCACGCCGTGCTATATACGGCTTTTCCGGCGAAGAACGCCCGCGATGGGAGACGATCAACTGGTTCTTGCGCAGGAACCGGTCGGCCACCGCCACCCCCTCGTTCAGCAGCCCGCCCGGATTATCGCGCAGATCTAGAATCAAGCCCTTGATGTTGTTCTCGCCGAGCCGCGCCAAATTCTCATCCACCTCGCGGCTGGTGTTCTCGTTGAAGCTTTCAATATCCAGATAAGCGATCCCGGGGCGCAGCCAGAAGGCATCCTGGACGCTCTTGCGCGGGATTTCGTCGCGAATGATGTTAAAAGTGAGAGGCTTATCCAGACCTTCCCGCGCGGCCACCACTTTGACCAGCGTTCCGCGTGGGCCCTTGAGCAAGTCGGCAACTTGCGTAGTGGTCAGATTTTCCGTGGACTTTTCGTTGACAAACAAAATGACGTCGCCGGGGCGCAAACCTGCTTTGTAAGCCGGAGAGCCGGTAAACGGAGCGATAACGATGGTCTTGCCGTTGCGCTCGGCGACCATCATGCCCACACCGTAATAGTGCCCCTTTTGGTCTTCCCGAAGCAGTTGAAACGCCTTGGGATCCAAAAAATTCGAGTGCGGGTCGAGAGTCCGCAGCATGCCCGGAATGGCGCCGTTATAAATGGCGCGGTCCGGATTTACCGCCTCGGCGGCGTTCTGTTCCACCACGCTATAGACCTTGGTGAAACTCCTAAGCGCAACCTGGATGTCGTCCTCGGATGCGGCGGCGGCCGGAGCCTCGATGCCCCGCCCGTAGCCGCCTCCAAGCAGCGCGCACCCCGCCACCGCCAGCACAGCAGTTATCAGGGACCTACGCCCACCTCGAGCCATTGCGGGATCCTTCGCCACCCACTTCCAGTATAGCGTACCCCTTGTGTCCTACTCCTGAGCGGGTTTGGAAGCGCTAGATGGCGCGAGTCTTGCGGCCGGCCAGAGAGTTTTCCGCGCGCACCGGCTTGCGCTGCGCCACCACCCCCAGGCGCCGCGCCTGGTCGCTCAGCGAGACCAGAAACATGGGCTGGCGGGCGTTCTTCAGAATGTCAATCACGCGTTCGTTGCGGTCTTCCAGATAAATCGACTTGCCGTCGGTGAGCAGGTGGACGTCGCTGGTCCCGGCCAGGATATCGCCTAAACGGCGCCCCATCTCACGCTCCAGAAAGCGCAGCACCCGACGAACCTTCTGAAGCGAAAACCCCTTCCGCCGCAGCTCGGCGATGACGGTGATCTCCAGCACTTCCTTGGCGGAGTAGACGCGCTTGTGGCCCTCATGTTCGGGTGAGACGACGCGTTGTTCATCCCACCACTGCAACTGCCGCAGGCTGACCTTGGCCGCCCGGGCCACCTCGCTGCTGGAAAACTTGGCGGGTTCTTCCGCCGGAGCAGTTTGCAACTTCTTTGTTTTGAACATGGGGGAACGCTTTCGTTTTCTCTATACCCGCCTTCTGTGCATTGTACTCCAGCGGCCCGCAGTGTCAATAGCCCATTTTGGGGGTGTCAAGCGGCCGGCGAAGGTTGGGGATGGAATCAGGGCAGCTCTTTCACCCGCAAATTCCGGAATTCGACCAAGGACTTGTGCCCCAGCAACCCGATATGCCCTTTGGTCCGGAACAGACCGGGATGCTTCTTTAAGATTTCAGGGTCCTTAATGTCATCCAAATGAGCGTCGGTAATCAGAGCTCCGTTCAGCACCACCTGGATGTGCCGACCGTTGGCGGTGATCTCCATCCGGTTCCATTGCCCGGTCTTCTTCAGATGTCCGCGTTTGGCCGGCACGGCCCAGTAGATGCTTCCGGTGTATTGGAAGTCCCGCAACTTTCCCCGGTAAGCAGGCCCGTCGTCATCCAGAATCTGAATTTCCATGGCCTGCCAGGCCGCGTCGCCTTCCAGCGGCGCGCGGATTCCGATCCCGTTGTTGCCGTTCACCGAGAGACGGAACTCGACGTGAAAAACGAAGTCGGAATATTCTTTCTCAGTAAACAGATTCCCGCCTCCGTCGGCCGGAGCTACCAGCAGACCGTTGCGCACCAAATATCCCCGGCCGTGGGGGGACTTGAGCACCCAACCGTTCAACGTCTTGCCGTCAAACAGCGAAACCCACCCGGAGCCGCACCAAAGCGGCGCGGCCGTGATCAATAGCAATACCGCCACAAGCATCTTACGCATAGTGTTTCATCTTCTCACGGCTCCGCCCGCCACACCACTGTTGCGGAAGGTGTAAACTGGTTTTTCCAGGAGGTGCGTTTTCTCCAGTAGCTGGTCCAGGCCAGCCCCGCTCGCCGCTCTGCGCCGCGGTTGGCAGTCCGCCTGCGCACGCCTGATCCCCC
>CAYSBM010000018.1:10682-15350 GCA_964429095.1 uncultured Solibacteraceae bacterium
GCTTTCCGGATGAATGCCGCATCTGCGGAACTCCGCATTCCACCATAAGCCGGATTCCGGTATGCCCGGCCTGCCTGCGAACGCCCGCCCCGCTGGAAGCAGAATTTTTCTGCCGGACCTGCCGCACGCCGTTCACGACGCCTTACCCGCAGGACGGGGACGGCAGGTGTGGTTTGTGCCGGGCGGGCCTGAACGCTTTTGACGCGGCCTATGCGTATGCGGCTTATGAAGGCGTGATGCGCGATCTGATCCACCTTTTCAAGTACGCACGCATCCGGCCGCTGGCCCGCGCCTTGGGTGGTTACATGGCGGCAGCGCTCCCGCGGGAGGAGCGCTTCGATATGGCCGTACCCGTGCCGCTTCACTGGGTGAAGCGTTGGCGCCGCGGTTTTAACCAAGCCTCCTTGCTGGCGGACGAACTGGGCCGTCGCTGTGGCATTCGCATCGTAGAAGCCATGCGGCGGACGCGTCACACCCCGGCGCAGGCCTCATTAAGCCGCGCGGCGCGCCGCCGCAACCTGCGGGGTGCGTTCGCCGCCCGAACCAGAGCCGGCGTGCAGGGACGGCGGATTTTGCTCGTGGACGATGTGCTGACCACGGGCGCGACGGCCAATGCTTGCGCCGCGGCGCTCAAGCGCGCCGGCGCTTCCTATGTGGCCGTCCTGACGCTGGCGCGAGCCGACCGCCGCACGATCTCTGCCGGAGCTGAAACGGCTGTTCCGGCCGGAGGTACGCCGTAGATGGAACCTGCTGATGGAATCGACAGACCGGTGCTCGTTCTGAACGCCAGTTATGAGCCGATCAACGTTTGCGCCGCGCGGCGCGCCCTCATCCTGGTCCTCAAGGGCGTGGCCTCGGCTGAAGAGTGTTCGCCGCACCATGTGCGGTCGGCGCGTTCCGCCTTCCGCTTGCCTTCTGTGATCCGCCTGCTTGAATACCGCCGCATCCCCCACCAGGCCCGCGCCCTTTCGCGCAAGAACATTCTTATGCGCGATCGCTACACCTGCCAATATTGCCAGCGCACTTTGCCCAGCTCGGAGCTGACTCTGGATCATGTGATCCCGCGTTCACGCGCCGGAGAAACCAGTTGGGAAAACCTGGTGGCCTGCTGCCATCACTGCAACAACCGTAAGGGCAACAGGACACCGGAAGAAGCCGGCATGAAGCTGGCCCGGCAGCCGAGACCCTTCAGCTTGCACACCAATCGCCACCTACTGCGGCTGCTGGCGCGCAGCGATGCGCAATGGCGCAAATACCTGTTTTATTGAACCGACGGGTCACTGCGCTTGGCGGCGCCGCCATTCAAACAGCACCACTCCGGCGGCCACCGAAACGTTCAACGAAGAAACATGGCCGGCCATGGGGATGCGGACCAGCGCATCACAATGTTTGCGTACCAGCTCGTGCAGGCCCCGGCCTTCGCCGCCCAACACAAAGGCGGTGGGCGTGGCATAGTCGATGCCGGTGTGAACCGCGCCGCCACGCTCTCGCGCGCCGGAAACCCAACCGCCGAGTTCTTTCAGCCGCTCCCGCGCCCGGTTAATGTTGGCCGCCCGCACCACCGGAAGGTGCTCCAGCGCCCCCGCCGCAGCCTTGGCGGCCACATCGGTCAGCCCCACGGCGCGCCGCTCGGCGATCACCACGGCCGAAGCCCCCGCCGCTTCAGCCGTGCGCAGGATGGCGCCCAAATTATGGGGATCCTCTACGCCATCCAACACTACCACCAACTGCGCCTCCGGCCGAATGACGTCCCAATCACGGTAGCGGTGCGCCGCGCCCACCGCCACGACGCCCTGATGTGCGGAGGTGCCGCTCATGCGGTCCAGCGCGCGGCGCGGCTCAAAACGCACGGGTATGTTCTTGCGGCGGCATAGGTCGATGATTTCTTGCAAGCGCGGACCGGCAGCCCCTTGCGCCACCAGAACACGCTCCATTGGACGCCCGGCCAGCAGAGCTTCCCGGACCGGATGAATGCCGCTTAGCGTGGTCACGCTTTCAAGCTTTCCAGATAGCGCTCGGCCTCGATGGCCGCCTGGCAGCCCGCCGCAGCGGCGGTGATGGCCTGCCGGTAGACGCGGTCGGCAACATCGCCGGCGTGAAAAACACCCTCTACGCTGGTGCGCGCCCCACCTTTGGAGACAATATAGCCCTCTGAATCCAGTTCAATCTGGCCGCGGAAGGGCGCCGTATTGGGAACATGCCCGATGGCCAGAAAGAGGCCGTCCACTTCCCGGCCGGTAATCTCGCCGGTTTTCACGTTCCGCAGCCTGACTCCGGTGACATACCCCTTCTCCACATCGAAGATCTCATCAACTACCGTGTTGAGCAGAAACTGTATCTTGGGGTTCTTCCGGGCGCGCTCCACCATGATGTGCGAAGCCCGAAACTGATCCCGGCGATGCACAATCACCACCTCCGAGCCGAAGTGGGACAGGAAATTGGCCTCTTCCATGGCCGAGTCGCCGCCACCCACCACCATAATTTTCTTGCCGCGAAAGAAAAAACCGTCACAGGTGGCGCAGGAGCTCACCCCGTGGCCGATCAACTTCTTTTCCGATTCCAGCCCCAACCAGCGCGCCGAAGCGCCGCTGGCGATGATCAGCGCCCGGGCTTCGATCCACTCGCCTTCCAGGTTCAAACGGAAGGGGCGCACGGAAAGATCAGCTTCCAGCACCGCGCCGGAGGCATACTCGGCGCCGAACTTCATCGCCTGCTGCTTCATGTTCTCCACCAGCGCTGGTCCCTGAATGCCTTCGGGAAACCCCGGGAAGTTTTCAACCGTGGTGGTGAGGGAAAGTTGGCCGCCGGGCTCGTTACCGGAGATAACCAAAGGTTGGAGATTGGCTCGCGCGGCATAAATGGCGGCGGTATTGCCCGCGCAGCCCGAGCCTACAATGACCAGATTACGCATGATGGGTTGGATGGTTTACGATCCAACCCATCATGCTATCACGGGAGGAGGATGGTCGTGACTTTTTCAGAGAACTCCGGCAACGCGCCTCCGGATCAGGCCGAGCCCCACCAGCGCGCCGCCGAGCAGGCCGTAAGTAGCCGGCTCGGGAACCGGGTTGGCGCCATTGATGATGTCGTTGGCGCAAGTGGCGGAAGCGAAATGGATGCCCCAGTCGCCGCCAGACATGGAGTCAAAAAAAGCGTTGGATACCGACTGGGGAATTGAAACCGTGATCTTGAACTCGGGACTGAGTCCCGTGGCCAGCACACTTACCGAACCGGCGCCGAGATCGGTGAGGTAGTTGCTGTAGTTGCGCAAAAGCACGATTTCGTCCGGACGGTATTGGCCGCTGAAACCGTTCAGCGCTTCGGCGGCGGTCAAAGTGCCGTTGGCAATGTTGTTGATGGCGTAAAGGTGGCCGGCATACACTGTCGAACCAGTTTGTCCTCCGTTAGGCACGCCGTGGTCGTATAGGGGAACCCCATAGGCCAGCGTGCCGCCAACGGTGAAGAACAAGTCGCCAATGTTGTACCAGCGGTTTTCATAATAAGGCGCAATACTGGTGCTGCCGGGCCCGTAATTGGTGTAGATGTCTACCGACACTGCCGAACCGGTGACGTCCACAACCACTTTTTGGATGTCGAACTTCGCCAGTTCGCCGATCACATCCGGACTTCCCACACCAAAAGGATCCGTAAAAGTGACCGGTGTTGCGCCGGCGATCCCTGTCAAACCAAGCCATGCACAGGTTAGCAAGAAACTGAGTCTCATTTTTTTGTTCACCTGACCCAGCTTGGCATTGGGGCACGCACCCGTCGATGAGCCGGAAGTTATTGTGGTTACAGAACTTCTCTAGGAAGGCAGTACTACCGTGAGAGGTAGTACTGAGGTTAACTGAGCAACCGGTACACAATCCAAGAACCGGCGTAAGCGATGGATCCCATGTAAATAAACTGGATTGCAGGCCACTTCCAACTGCCCGTCTCGCGCCTCACCACGGCCAGCGTGGAGATGCACTGCATGGCGAAGGCAAAAAAGACCAGTAAACTCGCAGCGCCGGCGGGGCTGAGATCCCGCCGAAGCGCTTGCTGTAACCCTACCGAGCGGGCGTCCCCTTCCATGCCGTAAATCGTACCCAAAGTGCCGACGATGACTTCGCGGGCGGCGAGCGAGGATATCAGGCCGATGCCGATTTTCCAGTTAAACCCCAGCGGCCGGATCAACGGCTCAACGGTGCGGCCCAGCGTGCCTGCCAGGCTCTCTTCTATGGGCGGCGGCGCGCCGTCTTTAAGCGGCAAGTGCGCCAGGGCCCATAGCAGCACTGAGACCCCCAGGATGATCGTCCCTGCGCGGCGCAAGAACACTTTGGCACGGTCCAGCAACCGCAGGCCCAGACCGGTCAGCGTGGGCCGCCGGTACGGCGGCATTTCGAGGACGAAGGGCGCGGATTCGCTCTTAAGAACCGAGCTTTTCAGGATTCGCGCTGTCAGGAAAGCCGCCGCGAACCCCAGCACATAGAGGCTCAACAGCGCAGCCGCGCGGGTTCCCAGAAACGCCCCCGCCAGCGGCCGCTCGGTGATGAAGGCGGCAATGCTCAGCGGGTAGACCGGCATGCGGGCCGAACAGGTCATACACGGAGCAATGAGGAGGGGGGCGAGCCGGTCCCGGCGGTTCTCGATGGGGCGGGTGGCCATAATGGCCGGTACCGCGCAGGC
>CAYSBM010000018.1:15360-16132 GCA_964429095.1 uncultured Solibacteraceae bacterium
CGATCTTCTTGAGCGTGGGCGCACCGCGCTCCTGCTCGAAGACAATGAAATAATGGATGAGGTCCAGCAGGCGCCGCTTCTCGAACACCCCTTTGAGCAGCACTTCCAGCTGCGTCACCGAGGCCGGCGCGGTGGCTTCGCCCTCGATGGTTTTCCACGGCAGAAACCACTCTTTGTTGGCGGTCAGCGAGCCGAGGCGCGCGTTCAGCCCGTCGGAGATGACCAGCAGTTCGTTGGTGTTGAACAGAGCCGGGATGTCGTGCTTGTACGTCTGCAACTGGTTGAATGCCGCCCAGATCGTGGCGCTCTCGCCGGCGGGGTTGTTCAGCTCCATCACCGCCAGCGGCCGCGCGGTGATGAAGGCGGCAATGATCAGCGTGTAGACCGGCAAGCGGGCCGAACAGGTCATAAACGGAGCAATGAGGATGGGGGCGATCCGGGCCCTGCGGTTCTCGATGGTGCGGGTGGCCATAATGGCCGGTACCGCGCAGGCATAGGCTGAAAGCAACGGAATGAAGCTCTTGCCTTGCAAGCCGACGCGGGCCATGGTCCGGTCCGCAATAATCGCGGCACGCGCCAGATAGCCGGAATCCTCGAGGATGCCGATGAACAGGAACAACAGCAGAATCTGCGGCAAGAATACCACTACGCTGCCAACGCCGCCCCAGACGCCGTCCACCAGCAGCGACCGCCAGCCCGGCAATGCGACCACACCCCCCACCCATTCGCACTCCCAGACCACCACCGTCTCAACACCGTCCAGGCGAGGACG
>CAYSBM010000019.1:0-7298 GCA_964429095.1 uncultured Solibacteraceae bacterium
CCGGCCAGGTGCGGTTGCACCCTCCGCAAGGCTGGGAGGTTGTCCCTCCCGCCAGACCTTTCAATCTCCGGGGTAGCGGGGAGGAAACCAGTGTCACTTTTCAGGTCCGGCCTCCCAGAGAACCGGCGCGAGGCACGCTGCATGCTGTCGCCGTCCTCGACGGACAGCAGATCGCCACCGGGTACGAGACGATCCGCTACAGCCATATCCCGCCCCAGACGCTGTTTCTTCCGGCCTCGGCGGACCTCGTGCGTGCAGATGTGCGCACCCTGGCGCACAACGTCGGCTATGTGATGGGCGCCGGCGACGAGGTGCCGAAAGCGCTCGAGCAACTAGGCTGCCGCGTACGGCTGCTGACTGCGGATGAGCTGGCCGGCGGTGACTTGAGCGCTTATGACGCCATCGTAACCGGCATCCGGGCCTATAACGTTCGCCCCGACTTGCGCGCCAACCAGCAGCGTCTGCTGGATTACGTTTCGGCCGGCGGAACTCTGGTGGTCCAGTACAACGTCCTGGAAGGCGGCTTTCTGGCCGGCGAACCGCACGCGGTGGAACATATCGGACCCTTCCCCATTCGCATTGGCCGGGATCGCGTGTCGGTCGAGCAGGCCCCGGTCACCTTGCTCGCGCCGGATCACGCTCTGCTCAACACACCGAATCGCATTACTTTGAAAGATTTTGACGGGTGGGTCCAAGAGCGCGGGCTGTACTTCGCCGCCGAGTGGGACCCACGTTACCAGCCGCTGTTTGAATCCCACGATCCCGGCGAGCCGCCCCGGAGGGGTGGCACGCTCTATGTCCGTTACGGCAAGGGGGCCTACATTTTTACCAGCTACTCCTGGTTCCGGCAGTTGCCGGCGGGCGTTCCGGGCGCCTTTCGCATTTTCGCTAACTTGCTTAGCGCAGGAAAGGCGGTCCAGTGACCCGTGAGGAGCAGCGCCGCAGGGCGCCGGAAGAACCTCCACCGTTTCTGGGCAGGTGGCCGCGGGTCTATGCCGCAGTCCTGATTTACCTGGCGGCACTGATCGTGCTCTTTGCCTGCTTCACCAGGGCCTTTACCCCATGAGACCACTCGACTGGGTGGTCCTGGCCTGTTCGCTGGCCTTCATCGTGAGCTACGGCTTGTGGCGCGGCCGCGGCAGTAACAGCGTCAACAAGTACCTGCTGGCAGGCAAGACCATGCCCTGGTACGCCATGGCTCTGTCCATCATGGCAACGCAGGCCAGCGCTATCACCTTTATCTCCACTACCGGCCAGTCCTACGTCGATGGCATGCGGTTCGTCCAGTTTTATTTTGGATTGCCCATTGCCATGGTGATTCTGGCCGCCACCGCAGTGCCGATCTTCCACCGTGCCGGCGTCTACACGGCTTACGAATATCTGGAACAGCGCTTTGACGCCCGCACACGGGCTCTGGTGAGCGGTATCTTCCTCATCCAACGTGGTCTGGCCGTCGGCATGGCGCTGTACGCCCCGGCCATCGTGTTGACGGTGATCCTCGGCTGGCCGGACCACCTCACCACTGTGGCGATGGGCGCGCTGGTGATCCTTTACACGGTCGCCGGAGGCATCAAGGCGGTGACCTGGACCGATTTCCAACAGATGATCATCATGCTGGCGGGGCTCGTGGTGGCGCTGGCGACGGCTGTTCTACTGTTGCCTGGCCACATTTCGCTGGTGGACGCCCTGTATTTGGCCGGCGCCGCCGGCAAGTTGAACGCTGTCACCACCACTGTCAATTGGAACGACCGCTATAACCTTTGGAGCGGCTTGATCGGCGGAACGTTTCTCGCTCTGGCCTATTTCGGTTGCGACCAGAGCCAGGTGCAGCGCTTCCTCACCGGCAAGTCCATCGCCCAGAGCCGCCTCAGCCTGCTTTTCAACGCCGCGGCCAAGATCCCAATGCAGTTCTTTATCCTGCTCACCGGTGCGATGGTGTTCGTCTTTTTTCATTTCGAAAAGCCGCCGCTGCTCTTCCAGCCGGTAGAATTGCAGCGGCTCGCGCAAGTGGCGCCCAGCCGCTGCTTGGCGCTCGAATCACGCTATGAGGCGCAATTCGAGGCGCGGCGCCGCGCCGCATCCGCGTTTATCGCAGCGCGGCGCAGCGGGGAGGCGGCGAGCGTCGCACACAGCCTGGCGCGCTATAAAGAAACGCAGCAAGCCCTGGAGAGCGTACGCAAACAGGCCGCCAGCCTTGTGGTGGAAACAGGCGGCGGCGCTCCGAACGACACCAATTACATTTTTCTGACTTTCGTCACCCGCTATATGCCCGCAGGGTTGGTGGGGCTGGTTCTGGCCGCCATTTTTGCCGCCGCTATGTCCACAATTTCGGCGGAGATCAACTCGCTTGCCACCGTCAGCGTGGTCGACATTTACCGGCGTCACGTGCGCAAAACAGCATCCGACCGCCATTATCTGAACGCTTCGCGCTGGGCGACGGCGTTCTGGGGTGTTTATGCGATCGTCACGGCCGAATACGGACGCCGGCTGGGTTCGCTGATCGAAGCGGTTAATATGCTCGGTTCGTTGTTCTACGGCGGCATGCTGGGCGTCTTCATTCTGGCGTTCTACTTTCCGCGCGTCAGAGCGCGCGGCGCATTTTACGGCGTGCTGGCAGGCGAGGCGGCCATCTTCGCTGCGCACTCGCTCACCGGCATCTCCTTCCTGTGGTATAACGTCATCGGCTGTCTGGTAGTGGTCGCCACAGGCGTGCTTGTCTCGGGCCGCGAGACCGCTTCCGCCCGCCGGCAGCTACACTAACCAGGAGGAGGTGGCATACCGTGTCACAACTGTTGGGACGCCGCCAATGTTTGGCGGCCATGGCTGCCGCTGCCGTTCCGGCCGCGGAAAAGGCGCTTCGTAAGGCGTCCATCTGCGCCTTCTCCAAGCATTTTCATTGGGCTTCGGTGGCCGAAACCGCCTCCTTGTGTGCAGCGCTCGGCTTTGACGGCATCGACCTTACGGTGCGGCCCGGTGGGCACGTAGAACCGGAGCGTGTGGAAGAGGATCTCCCCCGGGCCGTGGAGACTATCCGGCGAGCAGGCTTGGAGGTGCCAATGGTGACCACAGCCATTGAGGGCGTCTCCACACCCTATGCCGAACGCATCTTGAAGACTCTCAGCGGCTCAGGCATCCGGCTCTACCGCTGGGATGGTTTACTCTACGAACCCAACCGTGAAATTCCAGCCCAGTTGGCGGAGATGAAACCCCGTGTCATGGACCTGGCTGGGATGAATCGCCACTACGGTGTCACGGGAATGTACCATACTCACTCCGGTATCAACCGGGTAGGAGCTTCGATGTGGGACCTTTACTTGTTGCTCCGGGATATCCCGGCCGGGGCGGTGGCGGTGAATTACGACGCGGGCCATGCCGTGGTAGAGGGCGGCCTTGGCGGTTGGATCCACTCCGCACGCTTGCTGCTGCCCTATATGCGGGGAGTAGCCGTGATGGATTTCCTGTGGAAACAGAATGAGAACGGCCAATGGCGCCCTGGCTGGTGCGCCTTGGGACGGGGCATGGTGGATTTTCCGCAGTTCTTTTCCCTGCTCAAGAGCGGCGGTTTTCAGGGACCTATCCAGTTGCACATGGAGTATGGCGAACTTGGAAGCGCGGCGTCGGGCCGCAAGACCTCCACAATTCCCAAAGAACGATTCGAAGAGATTATGAGGCGTGATCTGAACGCTCTTAAGAATCTGCTAGACCAAGCCGGGCTACGCGCCGCATGAGGAGATCGGAGTTGATCACGCGCCGCCACTGGTTTGCCTCTTCCGGTGCGGCGCTTGCCATTGCGGGCCAGCCGGTTTCCATACGCCGCATTGAGCGCCAAGTACTTTGGCGCGGGCGGCTGGGCGGCGTCACCTGGTTTCATCCGCGGGCCTGCCTGATTGCCGGCCGGCGCCGCAAGTTGTTCATGACGCTGCAATCCATTAGCGGGTCTGACTATTTCGGCCCAGTCCATTGGTCCGAATCCGACGATCTGGGAAGAAGCTGGAGCACTCCTCAGCCGGTTCCGGGCATGGGACGCATCAGCGGTGCAGACAATGTCGAAGAGGGTTACTGTGACAGCGTGCCGGAGTACCATCCACCAACCGGCGCCGGCCTCGTCCTGGCGCACAACGTCTACTATAAAGACGGCAAGCTGACGCGGCCCAACGAACGGCGGTGGCCGGTCTACACCGTGCGCAACAGGGCCGGCGAGTGGTTAGCGCTGCGCAAACTGGAGTGGGACAATCCCGAAGCCAGCGCCATCTATACCAGTGGTTGCTCACAGCGCGTGACGCTGCCCCGCGGGGACATCCTGGTGCCGCTCAGCTACGCCCCGCTGGGACGGCCGGACCGCGCCGTATGCACGGCTTTGTGTTCCTTTGACGGGCGGGAACTCAAGATCCGCAAGACAGGCAATGAACATCGCCTCCCCTTCAAACGCGGCCTCTTGGAGCCATCCCTGGCCACCGTCGCCGGGCGCTATTACATGACCATTCGCGCCGAAGACGATCGCGGCTATGTGACGGCATCCCGGGATGGGCTGAACTGGGAGCCCATCCGCCCCTGGCGCTGGGACAACGGCGAACCGCTCACCCTCTCCTCCACCCAGCAACGCTGGCTTGTGCACAGCGACGGCTTGTGGCTGGTTTATACCCGCAAAGACGCCTCCAATCTCAACGTGATGCGCTGGCGCGCGCCTTTGTTCGCAGCGCAGGTGGACCTGGAAACCTTGCGTCCGATCCGGAAAAGCGAGCGGATCGTGTTCGCGATTTCCGCGGACGGCGTGCGCTGGCCGGAACAAGTGGCGCATCTGGGCAACTTTCACACTAACCCGGTGTCTCCTGAATTTTCCATCGTAACGGTGGGAGAGACCATTCCCGCTCAGGGCTTCCGCGGCGACACCTTGCTGGCGCGCGTCTATCGGACGCGCCCGAACCGCCTCAACTAATCCAGCGCGCCCGAGCCGAGCAAGGACGGCGCGGCGGATCAAGCCGCAATCGAAGTGAGCCGGCTGAGTTCTTCAGACGTCAGCAATGCATTGACGTCGATCAGGCGTGTGAGGCGTCCGCGAATCCGCACCGTCCCTATCACCAAGCCGGAGCGCATGCCGGCCGGTGCATGCGTGGCCGGGCGCACCTCATCCGGCATTATGAGGGCGAGTTCCGACACACTGTCCACCAACAAGCCGGCCAATACGGGGCGTGAGGGCCGCCCGATCCGGACCAGCAGGATCGAGTTGCGGCGGTTGAGCGGGCGAGCGGGCATGCCCAGCATAGAGCGTAGGCTGAGGACGGGAATCAGCCTGCGGTGCACGCGGATAGCCCCTCGCAGATAGGGCGGAGCTTCCGCCAGCGGCAGGATGGGCTGAACGCCCATCACCTCCGCCACGACGTGAACCGGGCAGGCCATCAACAAGCGGTTCACATTGAAGGTGAGGTGCTTGACCGGTGCGGCGCGATGCGCCTGGCGGTCGTCACCCCGTCTGGCATAGCCCACGGCTGTATCCTCCGCCACACGCCATCAAACCCGGATCGGGTGGAGGCGGCAGAAACCGGAACGCAGTCCCTGCACGTTCTCACGGGCGGCGATCAAGCAAATCTGAACATCGAGGCGGTCGGCCCCACAATGAAACGGAACCACCGTCCATTCATGCTTGCCCAGGTTGCGGGTGGTGAAGTTGCGGCCGAAGACGACCGTGGGAATGCTCAGCATGAGCGGTCCCAACTCCGGCTCGACCAGATTCTTGAAGTTGCCGATGATCATGTTCGCCAGCTCTGCCACCGCATCAAGCACTTCTTCGTCCACCGAACGAAATTCCGTCATCAGAAACTGAGAACAGATCCGGCAGGCGAAAGCGGCCGAACAGTAGATACTCCCGGTCCCGGTCCATGCGCCGGCCAGCCCCACCAGCGACGCCACGCCGTCGGAGGGGCCCGGCGCATTGGTTTCAACGTAAGGTTGGCCGGCTTGAATCTCCATGCCCAGCATGGTGTTGAAGACTTCCGTCGTGGCAGCCCGCACAGCCTCAACGATTTTTCCCTGATCCAGCGTCTCGATCAATTTGCACACCTCGAAAAGTGATTGCCTTGGCGGTTCAAATCAAGCCGACCAGCTTCTCCTTAATCTGCTCGGCGGTGAACGGCTTGCGGACGTAACCGGCGGCCCCCAACTGCACGGCCTCCATGACTTTAGCCTGACTGCCTTCGGTGGTGATCATGATCACCGGCGTCTGGCTCCAGGCTGCATTGGCCTTGATCTGGGCGAGCAGTTGCAGCCCGTCCATATTCGGCATGTTGATATCGCTCAGAACCAGATTGACGCTCTGCGCCTTGAGTTTTTCGAGGGCTTCTACTCCGTCACCCGCCTCAAGAACCTGGCCCAGCGGCACTTCAGCCTGCAACAATACCCGTTGTAAGATCTTCCGGATCGCCGCCGAGTCGTCCACAATCAGTACGTCCACAGCCATTGGGGTCTCCTTGCCACAAGCGCCACGCTGAATACTTCATCGGTTATGGATGCGGGGAGCTTTAACATTTATGCGGGGTGCGGCCCCCGCAAAATAGGGGCTGCCAGTAAGCCGGCCAAGCCTCGGCTAAAATCGCTTTGTGAGGCTTCGTCTGTGCTGCGCGCTGCTGGCGGCGCCGGCCGCCGCGGCAGTCTTAAGCGGAACAGTGAGCGAATTCCGTTCGGGCCGTCCGCTGGCGCGCACACGCGTGACCGTGGAGCCCGCTGGCGGCAGCAGCCCGCAAGTAAGCCGGTCTCTGTTCGCCAGCTCGAGCGGGCAGTTCCTGTTTGCCGATTTGCCCGCCGGTACGTACCTGCTGCGGGCCGAACGCCGCGGTTTCGCGGTGGCCTATTACGGCGAAAGATCCGCCGCCCGCACGGGAAGCCCAATCGCGCTGGAGGCCGCAACCAGCTTCATCGCCGACATCCGCATGCGGAAACTGGGGGTGATCACCGGAGAGGTGCAGGATGAAAACCGTGTAGGTCTGGCCGGATTTGAAGTCGCCGCCTACCGCGCAGGGCGGCTGGCCCGGTTTGCCGCTAGCGCTTACACCGACGACCGGGGGGTTTTCCGCATCTCCGGACTAGAGCCGGGAGCTTATTACATCCGTAGCGAGGCCCGCGAGCTGGACGATCAACAGGGTCTGCTGGCCACCTACTACGGCCAGGCATTGCGCGCCGCAGCGGCCAAACTCGTGAACGTAGCTCTGGATGAGGAAGCCGGCGGGATACGTATCGAACCCATCCCGGGTCGCCTGTCAACCCTCAGCGGCACACTAGTTGGGCCGCTGGCGGCCGACGTTACC
>CAYSBM010000019.1:7308-16111 GCA_964429095.1 uncultured Solibacteraceae bacterium
CCGCCCCCCCCCCGCCGCCCCCCGCCGGCCCCCCCCGCCGCCCCCCCCCGCGCCCCCGCCCCCCCCCCCCCGCCCCCCTCGCGGGGCGGCGGGCGGCCGACGTTACCTTGCTGGCCGACGCAGGTCCGCGTACGGCACGGGTGGCTCCGGGCGGCGCATTTGAGTTCCGGCAACTGGCCCCCGGCAGCTACGACCTCATGGCCCAATCGATCGACCCTGCACACGCTTTTTCCGCCTTTCTGCGCGTAGAACTGGCAAGCGAGCGCCGCGAGGTCAGCCTGCAATTGGCGCCGTCACCCGCGGTGCGCCTGGTCTGCCAGACACGGGGCAGCCAACTGCCACCAGGGGTTTCGGCTTTCCTGCGGCGGCGCGAACCGCCGGAAGATAACACCCGGCGCCTGTTATGCGGCGAGGCTGTGACACTGAGTCCAGGACGCTGGGAAATCGCCGCCTCGACGCCTCCTTCGCTCTATGTTTCCGCTTACGGCAACGCCCGCAGCGGCGAGAACGCTTACGAGTTTTCCCTCAGCGCCGGCGAAGAGCGTGAAATTACGGTGGTTCTCAGCCCAAACCCCGCCGCCGTTTCAGGCTGGGTCTATGCCGGGCCGGAGCTACCCGCCTCTGGTGCGCCCGTATTTGTCTATCCTTTGGATCCGGAGTTGCGTAACCGCACCGGAGGCATCCGCCATACCCGCACAAACGACGCCGGACAGTTTCACTTCGCCGGTCTGCCCCCGGGCCGCTATGAACTGCTGAGCAGTTTCGCGCTGGAGGATCAAGATCAGCAACCCTGGCCAGCCGGACAAGGCACAATGCTGGATTTGGAGGAGGGCGCAAGAGTTACTGTCGACCTGCGTTTGAAAGATCTCCCCTAGCGGTTTTTCTACTTATTCTCTGTCTCTGGAGCCTCAGGGCGTCGATAAGGCCAGCGTGGGTTGCTAACCGATGAGAATTCACCACCATGAACCAAGCGTCGCCGGAAGCCGTACTGAGCGAAGCGGTGGGGCAGAGGCCGCGCAGGTGCAACAACCGGGAGGCGGCGCCGCACACCGGAGCCGTGCAAACGACGTCTTGCAACTCTCCACTTTGGCAAGCAACTTGCTTTGGTTAACGGAGACGGACGCTTCCGCCCATGCCTCCAGGCTCACGCAACTCAGGGGAGAGGTCCAAGCCGGGCGTTACTTGGTGGACGCCGGCCTGGTCAGCCGCGCGATGGTTACAGCGGCATTGCGGCCGGCATTATGAATCACCCTAGCCAACTGGATGGATGGATCGGCGAGGTACGTCAAGATCTTGGCGCAGTGCGGCAACTCTTGAGATCTCCGAGTCTGGAGACCTGCGTCCGCTGCTGTAGCCGGCTGGAGCATGCCATCGGGTGCCTGAGAAATTTGGAAGAGCGCTTACGCGCAGCGCCGCTCAGCGGCACGCAGCCTAGCCGGCAGCAACTGGAACTGGTTCGCCGCGAGTTGGACGAAGTAGCGGCCCTGATCCAGGGAGCGGCGTCATTTTATGAGGGCCTGGGGCAGATCCTGGCGTCAGCTACTGCCGGCTACACCATCACGGGCAAATGCGGTCCCTGGAGGCCGCTGGCGCGGCTGGCGGTGGAGGGATAAGCGATGGGCAATCTGCTAGCCAGCCTGCTGAGTTCCGCCAACGCCATGCGGACCTTTGAGCGTAGCTTGGGCGTGGTCGAAAACAACGTGGTGAACGCTTCCACCCCAGGCTACGCCAAACAGCGCCAAACGCTGCTGGCGCAACCCTTCAACCTCGAAACAGGGTTGCCAGGCGGCGTGGCGATGGGCGAGGCGCAGTCACTGCGCAATGAGTATGCCGAACGCACAGTACGCCAATACCTGGGGTCCTTTGGACGATACTCCCAGCAAGCTACCGACCTGGGCCGCGTCGAGATGCTGTTTGACGCCACGGGCGAAAACGGCATACCCGGAGCGCTGAGCGCTTTCTTCCAGAGCGTCTCAAGCTGGAGCGTGGCTCCGAATGATTCCGTGGCGCGGCAAAGCGTCATTGATTCGGCCAGCGTCCTGGCGCAAAGCTTCAACCAGACGGCTACGGGTCTCATGCAAGCTTCGGCTGACATGGACGCCCAGGCTACCAGCGTGGTAGCCAACATCAACCGTCTGGCTGCACGGGTACTCGACTACAACCGGCAGGTGCGGGCCAACGCTGACAGCGCTCATGATGCGGGTTTAGAAGCATCGCTCTATGCGGCGCTGGAGGAATTGTCCGAATATGTGGACTTCACCGTCCTCAAAGCCGACGATCAGTCCTACACCCTATTCATCGGCGGGCAGACACTGCTGTTGATCGGGGACCAGCAATACCCGGTTCAAGCAACCATTTCGGGGCAACAGATTCGAATCCTGGACGCCCAGTCGCGGGACATCACCTCCCAAATACAGGGCGGCCGTCTCAGTAGCATCATCGAGGTCAAGAACGACAAGATCCCTCAATATATGAGCGAGTTAAACCGGCTGGCGGCGGCTCTGGCCGATCAGGTCAACGGTGTTCTGGCTACGGACCTGGATCCAGCGGACCAGCATCCGCTTTTCAGCTACGATGCCGGCGACCACCAAGCCGCCACGCTCGCGGTTACTTCCATCACCGCTCAACAACTGGCGTCGGCGCCGCCAGGTTTTCCTGGCGGCAATCAGAACATATTGAGACTGGCCGAGTTGGGGAACACGCCGGCATTGGACGGATTCACTCTCGCCGGCTTTTACGGCAGCCTCGCGGGAAAGATCGGGCGCGATTATTCGCATGCCCAAGCCAACCAAGCCACGCAGGAGGGGCTGCTGGCGCAGGCCCGTTCCATGCGGGAGGAGATTTCCGGAGTCTCGCTGGATGAAGAGGCGGCGCAAATGATCGAATACCAGCGGGCTTACCAGGCGGCTGCGCAGCTAGTCAGCGTATTAAATGACTTGACCGACACGCTGCTGAGCATGCTGCGGTAAATCGAGCCAAGCGGAGGAGGCCATGATGCAAGGGTTAAGAGCCTATAATGAAAAGTTCCTGACCGCTTACAACCACATTCTCGACCGCGCACAGAGGGCAACCCAGAAGATCACCACCGGCTTGCGGGTCAGCGCGCCGTCGGACGATCCCGATCAGGTCAGCAACATTCTCACCCTACGCGCCAACCTGGACCGCGCTTCTCAGATCGGCCGCAACTTATCGCGGATTCAATCGGAAACCGACGTCGCCGAGCAAGCGCTGAGCAACGCGGTCGAGATCCTGGAGAGCATCAACACCCTGGGGGCACAAGGCGCCACTGGCACACAGACCGCCGAAACGCGCCAGACCATAGCCAGCCAGGTGGAGAGTCTGTTCGCCCAACTGGTGCATCTGGCCAACACTTCGCAGGAAGGGCGCTACATTTTTCACGGTGACAACGACCTCACGGCTCCCTACAGCGTGGACTGGAACCAACCAAACGGAGTAACCGCCTATGACGGGGCTAGCGTCACGCGGCGGGCGCTTGATCCCAGCGGCACCACCTTTGCCTACGGCAAGACCGCCGCTGAGATTTTTGATCATCCGGATGCAGGCAAGAGCGTGTTTCAGGCGGTATACAATTTGCGTCTGGCTTTGATGACCAACAACCAGACGGCCGTGGAAGACGCCATGGAGAGCATGCGCACAGCGCAGAACCACCTGAATTCCCAGTTAGCCTACTACGGAAGCGTTCAGAAGACCGTGACTGCGGCCTTGAAAGCGAGTTCCGAGTTGGAAGCGCAATACAAGACCAAGCTCAGCGGGCTTCAGGATGCCGACATCACCGAAGCCATCCTGGAGCTCAACCAAGCGGTAACGCACCGCGACGCCGCCTTGGCCGCACAGGCCAGGATGCCGCAGAGCAGCCTGTTCGACTACTTGAAGTGAGCGGCGCTGCGCCTGCGGAAACGGTAAAGCCCGGATCCGATCTGGTATATCACCCGCCCCGGCTCACAACCAAGGAAACGTCCTCCGTCGGCCAACACCTGATCACGGCCTTCCGAAGGAACATATACCAAGGCCGTAGCGCCGACCGGCACACGCACTTCGATTTGCAATTCGCCTGCCTGCCGCCGCCAGCGGCATACGATCTCACCGCGGATCGAGCGGTAGCTGACCGCCGCCCAATCCACGCCCTCGACCGGCTGCGGCTGAAAGATGATCCGGTCGAAACCCACAGCGTCTTCAGCCGGAGCGACGCCTCCCAAGAACTCGTGGAACCACTCCATAGCGTGCCCCAGCATGCAGTGGTTCTGGCTCAAGGCCGGGTTGGCGTCCCACGCCTCGGCAAGCGTTGTAGCTCCTTTGCCGATCTGAAAGCCATAGCCCGGCGTGGCGGTCCTGGTGACCATGTCATAGACCACATCCGAGCGCCGGTTTTCGGCCAGCGCCCGCAACAGGAAGCGGTGGCCGACGTCACCGCTGGTGACCGAATTCCCGCGCCCCTGTATGTCCGACACCAAGTTTTCGAGTAGTTGACCGCGCCAGGCAGGCTCAGCCAGCCCGAGCGCCAGAGGCATGGCGTTCGAGGTCTGGCTGCCGCTGGCATAGCCAGCAGCCGCGCCCCGATAGAAACGGCGGTTGAAGGCCAGGCGGACGTCTCCGGCCAGCTCGCGGTACCGGGCCTCGTCTTCGCGCTTGCCCAACAGGTGCGCCACGCCGCCCAGTATTCGCAGGTCCCAGCAGTAAATGGCGGTCCCGGTGACCCCCGCCGGCGTCTGCTGCGAGACTCCGGGCGAGCCGGGGCCGGTATCGCACCAATCGCCCAAGCCGTGGCTGACGATGTGGCCTTCGGCCTTGCCGCTGAGGTAAGCCGCATAGCGCTTCATCTGCTCGTAGTGCCGTTCCAGCACGCGCCGGTCTCCGTAGCGCTGGAAGGCCAGCCAGGGAGCGATGATGAAGGCACTACCCCATTCGGGTGAGTCGCGGAAGCCGCCTTTGAAGACGACGTATTCAGGAGCGATATCGGGAATCAGCCCTTCGCTGGTCAGGGCATCTCCCATGTCGGCGGCGATCTTCGAGTAGAACGCGGCAACGTCGTAGTTGTCCATGATGGAGGGCGCCAGCAGATGAGCGACTTCCAACCAGCCCAGCTTCTCGCGGTGAGGGCAGTCGGTGAGCACGCTCTGGAGGTTGCTCAGCACGGCCATATCGATGAGCTTGTGAATCTTGTTTAGCAGCGGGTGGGAGACCGCAAAACTTGCCACCCGTTCCACAGCGGCATGGAGAAACTGGCCTTCGAGGCGCTCGAGGGTGACACTGGGCGAGGCTTCCACTTGCACATAACGGAATCCGTAATAACTGAAACGGGGATGCCAGATTTCGCGGCCCTTGCCGCTCAGGGTATAGGTGAACCAGTTCGGACCGCCCGAACTGCGTTGGGTGACCAGGCCCGCGCCGTCGAGCAGTTCGCCACAAATCAGTTTTACCCGTGCTCCTTTAGGACCCCGGACGGTGATGCGCGGCCATCCGGAGAAATTCTGCCCCAGATCGTAAACCACGGTTCCGGCCCTGGGGTGAGTGATGCGCACGGAGGAAAAACTTTGCATCACTTTCACCGGTGGAGCGCTGGCCGCCTCTAACCGCCCGCCGGGACCGGCCACCTCGACCGCATGCTCCCAGCGCGAGGCGTCGAAGCCGGGCTGGTCCCATCCGGCCGGTTCCAGCAGCGCGTCGTAATCCTCTCCACCGAATATGCAATTAAACGTCACCGGGCCGGCGGCCGTTTTCCAACTCCTATCGCTTACGATTTCTTCCGTCGTTTGGTCGGCGTATTCTATGTGCAGTTGCGCCAGCAAAACGGGCGGCCCGTAGCTGGCCTTGAATTTCGTGTAACGCCCTCCAACCACGTTATACATTCCGTTTCCCAGCATCACGGCGATGGCGTTCACCCCGGGCCGGAGTTGCGCGGTTACGTCGTCGACCGAATAGAGGATGCGGCGCCGGTAATCGGTCCAACCCGGCTCGAGCGTGCGGCCGCCGATACGGGCGCCGTTCAGCCGCGCTTCGTGAAAACCCAAGCCTGCGATATACGCCAAGGCGCGGCGAACAGGCTTCTCGACGCGGAACTCCTGGCGGAACAACGGAGCCGGAGTGTCCGGCTTGTTAGGCGCATTCCGCTGAATCCACCGGGCTTTCCATCCGTCCGGAGAGAGGATACCCATGGACCAGAAGGCGGGCGCGCTCCAGGCGGAAGGCGCGCCGCCGGCATCCCAAACGCGCACTTTCCACCAACAGCGCTGGTGTGAGACGAGCGGCTTGCCATTGTAGCCGAGCTGGATATTTTCGGCGGACGAAACTTTCCCGCTATTCCACAAATCGCCGCGCCCGGCATCGAGGTTTTCTCTGCTGGAGGCCACCAGCACCTGATAAGCGGTCTGGCGCTGGCCGCGTTGCGCCGCCTCGAGCACCCAACTCAGCCGCGGCTGCGGGCTTTCGATGCCGGCAGGATTGATCCGGTACTCACAACGCAGATTCGAAACAGTCAGAGCGCCGCCTTGGGCCGCCAACGCCGCGGCGAGCAGAAAGCCGGCGGGGAAAGAGATCGTACGTTCACCAGTTGGCATGCGGCTCCAGAATCAGACTTTCCAGGTGATCAGTTTTAACTCGGTCATTTCTTCCACCGCATAGCGGGGGCCTTCACGCCCCATTCCACTCATCTTGACGCCGCCATAGGGCATCTGGTCCACGCGGTAGGCGGGCACTTCGTTGATGTGCACGCCGCCGGTGCGTATGCGGCGCGCGGCGCGGAAGGCTTTCTCGATGTCCCGCGTATAAATGCCGGCCTGCAATCCATATTCGGAGTCGTTCACCCGCTCGATGGCCTCGTCAAGCGTTTCGTACGAGTTGACCACCACGACGGGTCCGAACACTTCGCGGCAACAAGCCCGCACACCCGCCGGCGCGTCCGCCAGAATGGCAGGCTGGATGGTGGCGCGCCGGCGCATGCCTCCGCACAGAAGCTTGGCTCCCGCCATACGCGCCTCCTCGATCCAGCTTTCCACACGCTCGGCCTCAGCCACGCTGATCAGCGAGCTGATCTCGGTGGCCTCCTTATGCGGATGCCCGATCCGGAGCTTGCCTGTAGCCGCTACAAGACGCGCTATGAACTCATCCCGAATTCCCCGCTGCACGAAAATGCGCTGCACGGAGATGCAGACCTGTCCGGAGTGCGCGAAAGCGCCCGTGACAGCGCGCGGAACAGCGGCGTCCAAGTCCGCATCCGGTTCGATGATCAGCGCGGCGTTGCCGCCCAGCTCCAGCGTAACCCGCTTCATGCCAGCTATCGAACGGATGTGTGCTCCAACGACGGCGCTGCCGGTAAACGTGATCATGGCCACATCGGGATGCGCCACGAGTAGGTCGCCGAGCAGGCCGCCCGGGCCGGTGACAACATTCAGCGCGCCAGGCGGCAAGCCGGACTCGGCGTAAATGCGGGCGGCCAGCAGCGCGCTGAGCGGCGTCGAGGATGCAGGCTTATGAACCACGGCGTTGCCCGCAGCGATCGCTGGGCCGATCTTGTGCATCGAGAGGTTCAGCGGGAAATTGAACGGAGTGATGGCCGCAATCACGCCCAGCGGTTCGCGCACGGTGATGCCCCAGCGGCCTTTGCCCGCGGGAGCCGCGTCCATGGGCACCACTTCGCCTTGCAGGCGGTGGGCCTCCTCCGCAGAAAACAGCACCGTCTGTACGGCGCGGTCCACTTCGGCGCGCGCCTCGCGTAAGGGCTTGCCGCACTCGTTGCACACCGCCATGGCCAACGCTTCGCGCTCGGAGTTCATGGTTTCGGCTGCCCGGCGAAGAATAGCGGCGCGCTCATGGCGGCTCATCTCGCGCATCACAGGGGCCGCCGCCTTGGCCGCCTCTACGGCCCTTTCCACCTCCCGCGTTGAAGCCCGGAAGACCGTAGCCACCGGCGTTCCGTCATAAGGCAATGAAATGGTTTGCCGTTCGGAGGTGGACACCCATTCGCCTCCGATGTACATCGGATATTCCATGAAGCTCATCTTCTCACCTAACGCCGGGGACCGTCATAAGAGAAGGAGGTCCGCACGGGAGACAGCTTGGCGTCGAGCAACGTGGTCATGACGAAGCGCGGCTGCTCGGGCGTGCCAAAGCGTAAATCCATCGCCTCCACGCGCGTTAAGTCCTCCCCTTGCTGATCGGGAAAAACGCGCCAAAGCAAGAATGGTGAAAATTCGGCCAGTTGCCGGAACTCGCGGAGCCGGGATGCCGACGCGAGCGCCGGATTGGGCTCGGGCTTGTAGTACAGCTTGCCGGCCGTGGGATCAAACTCCTCCAGCAAGTTCACGCGGTGAACCATAAAGAAACTCTTGGTTTCCACCACCCCGGTCCAAATGAGCGGATTCCAGGGATTAGGGGCGGCGGCCACCCGCAGCGGAATTGCGCCCTCGTAAAGCCTGGATTCGAGCGCCGCCACGACGCGGTTGTGCAGTGTCCAACAGGCGAATCCATAAACCAGGATGAACCCCAGCGCGAAGATGGCATAGCCGCGTCCTGAACCGGAGCTGGCCCCGATTTCCGCGTTCACCAGGCGCGCCAGCAGCGGCGCAGCCACGGCAAGCAGAAGCGCCAGCCAGATCCACACATCCACGACATTAAAGATGCCCAGCCCGGTCCAACGGGTGGAGAAAGGCAGCAGGAACCGCGTGCCGTAGATATTGGTCCAGTCGAGCGCCAGATGGCTGGCGACTCCCGCAAGTGCGGCCAGGTAGACGGGCCCCCAACGGAGTCTGCGCCGCAGGACCAGCCACACGACAACCACCGAGAAGGC
>CAYSBM010000020.1:0-5947 GCA_964429095.1 uncultured Solibacteraceae bacterium
GAAGACTTGTTCACGCCGGAGGAGCAGCAAAACCTGCCCGGCACCACCTGGCAATATCCTAACTGGCGGCGCAAGATGGTGTTCCGGCTGGAAGAACTGCGGGCGGCGCGGTTGAGCCGGGACTGCGCCGCCATGTTTCGCAATTGGCTGGAGCGTACCGGGCGCGTGCAGCGGCGCCAAACCCGGCGGTGAAACGGCCTTTGTTGTTTCCCGAGGTCCCCGAGGTGTGCCGCAAGGCGCCCGTTCTGCGGGCCTGGCGCAGCTTTAGGCGGTCCTAACAATTCTTCGCCAAAATGTCAGGCTCTCACATAGCCGTCCTAGGCCGGGTCGAAGTAACCTTGGGCCAGTTCCGGCTTGGCTTCCAAAGCTTGGTGCCAGCAGGCGCGCGCCTCCTCATCCTGTCCCAGCGCCTTATGCGCATGGCCTAGGTTGAGCAGCGCCTCGGCGAAGTCGGGCTTCACGTTCAAGGCTTCCTTGTAAAGGCGCACGGCGTCTTCGATCTGGCCCACCCGCTGTAACAAGAGGCCAGTGTTGTAGAACAGCTCCGGTGTGCGCTCGCCGAGTTCGATCAGCCGCGCCTGAAGATCGAGCGCCTCTTGATAGTCCTCCTGGTCGACAGCGATGGCGGCCAACCCGCGCAGCGCGTCGGCCGACTCCGGCATGGCCTGCAACACTTTTTCAAAGCACTCCCGCGCCATCTCGCGGTCGCCCATCTTCCAGTAGGCCAGTCCCAGGTTCATCTGAGCTTCGGGCCAGTTCGGCCGCTTCCTCAGACACTGCGAAAAGGCCGCGATGCTTCCGCGGTAATCGCCGCGGTCCAATCGCAGATACCCCACCCGGAACCAGGTATCCTCCCAGTCCGGATTTTTTACCAACAACTTGGTATAAAGGCGCTCGGCTTCTTCGGTTTGGCCCTCCTGCTCCAGCAGCCCGGCCAGGTTGTTCAAAATCTCGGGCAATTCCGGCGTGATCTGTAAGGCGCGCTCGTATGCTTCCCGCGCCCCTTTAAGGTCGCCCATTTCCTGCCGTACAATTCCCAGGTTAATGAAAGCCTGCTTGGCGTCCGGACGGATCCGCAGCGCCCGTTCGTAGGCCTGCGCGGCTTCCTCCTTCTGCCCGGTCTTGTGCAGGGCCACACCCAGGTTGAAGACGCGCTCGAAGGTTTCCGGCGCGCTCTCCAACAATTGCCGGCAATAGCCAGCGGCGCTCTGGTAGTCGCCGGCGGCGAAGGCCGAGGCGGCTAATCCTTCCAGCGCCACCTGCGACTGCGGATTCAGATTCAACAACCGTTCCGCATTCTCGCGCACCATCCTGTCGTCTTTACGAGCCATGCCGATTGCAATCAGATTGACCAGCGACTCTTCGGAATTGGGATTCAATTCGAGCACCTTTGCGTAAAGTTCTGCGGCCTCATCGAACCGCCAGAGCAGTTGCAAAGCCACCGCTTTGCCGAACAGCGCGGCCTCTTGGGAAGGCTCCTTTTGCAGGCAGAGATCGAAGACTTCCAGCGCCTCTTCCGGCTTGTCCTGGTGCAGCAGGCAGACGCCCAGTCCCAGGCGCGCCTCCGTGCGGCCCGGACTGATGTCCAGCGCCTTCAGAAAAGCTTCCGAGGCTTCACCCCAGCGGCCCAGTTTCTCCAGACACACAGCCATGTTGAAGACGGCCGGGGCGTGTTGGGGTTCCAATTCGAGCAGCTTGGCGTAGCTTCTGGCTGCCTCCTCATACTCGCCCAACTCGAAAAGAATGTGGCCCCGCGCCGAATAGATCTCGGCCTGCTGCTGGCCGTTATCCAACGCTTGATTGAGCTCCGCCAAAGCTTCTCGCGTCTGACCTTCCAGGTGTAAGGATACGGCGCGCGCCAGGACCTGGGGTGTGACCCGCTTATCGCTCCGCGGTTGGTAATCTGCGCTGAAGGGCTTTACTTCGGCAACCCCGCTGTTTGAAATCCAATTCCGGCTCTGATTCATTTTCTCAAGCTCCCTCCTGTGCCCTGCGCATCAAATGGCGCTAAGTAGGCGCACAGTTTTCCTAGAAAATCCGAATGGTGCGAAACCTCGATCCAACGGACTTTGGCGATTTCGCCTTTATCGCTGAACAAACCCACGCCGCCGGCGGCCAACTGCGTATCGCTCCAGACGTCGATGATGCGGTCCTGAAACTGAGCGGTGAAATTAGGGCCCTCGGCGTCCACGCGAATGCGGTACATCATATCCGGGCGCACATCCAGCGGCAGGGGTAGCTTGGTAGCCGGCCCCGGCTTACCGTCAATCACCGCATAGCGCAAGATCACGGCTTTCGGCATCGGTCCCGAACCGGTGAATACGATCTTCATCGCATAGTAGTTGTCGGTGTCCCGGGCCCGGAACGCCCAGCCCATTCCCTTGCGGGCGATTTGTCCCAGGAATTCAAACCGGTAGTCGCTGAGCCTCATCGAGGGACGGTACAGCGCCAACGCTCCGGTTTGAATAAAGCCGGCTCGATCATACGACCAGGTTTCGGCCCAGTTCCTTGCACCGCTCCAAGCCCCCATGCCGGCGCGAAAGTCGTCCACCAGGTCCACGGCGGCGCGCCGCGAGATTTCCGCTCGGAGGCTGCCTAAGTGACCGGCGGAAATACCGCCGCCAGCAGCCGAGAGGGCGCTGAACAAGGCCACCCCCACCACCACACCTTTCAAGACCATGGGGGTGTGGCGCCAGAGCCGGCTGATCGCCCAGTGTCTCGGCCCGGTTTCCAATTGCTCGAGCAGAGTCTTCAACAGCGCCGAGGTGCGCTCATGCAGCCTCTCGCTGCTAGCAATGGCCGGGGCCAGGGGCAACCTGGCGGGCCGGCAAACCATGTGCGCGGGCGCTGCGCCCACCGGCTTTACAGGCGGCACGATCATGCTGGACTCGCCCAAGTGGATGGGGTACAACCTGGTTTGCGCCCGCATGGCGGCGGGGAGCTGATAAAGCGGGAACTGGCGCATCAGCCTGCCTGAGCCCCCCGCCGGGCGCGGAAAGCTTTCCCAGTTTATAGAGCGGGCATCTCCCAACGTCATACTTCGTGCATCAGGCACGGCCTTCATATTCTCGTCCAGCCTCTTAAGACTGGTTGCCAACTCCAGGCGCCAGCGCCGGAGGTGCTTGGCCGAGTCCGGGAATGCAATGCGGGTTCGGAGCTCCGCCCTGCGGCGTGTGGGAATGTAAGCGCAAATCTCCAGGCCGCCGCCTGGCCCCGGGACGGCCCCTCTGAGCGGCGCCGCAGCAGGGGCCAGGGCCCCGCTCACGCGCAGCCCGGATAAGTTCAACCAGTCGGCTGCCGCCGGCAACTCGGCGCGGACCGGCTGTTTGCGCCGGCTCTTGGCATTCGAGTATAGCGGCGCTAGCCGCAATGTACCGGCCAGGCCGCGCAAAGGCGGCAGTTGAAGTGGGGGCTCATTGGCGGCCCAAGGCAACTCCTGGCTCCATTGCGGCGCGCCGAGCTTTCCGTTTAGCGCCGGCAAGCGCCGTTCGGGCGGCCAGGCAATCTCGCCCGCAATTTCACTGAAATGTGTTTGCGGAGCGGCTGCGCCAACGCGCACAACTACGGCACTAGCCGCGGCGGCAGCGGCACGCGGCCTGATACCGAAAGAAGGCAAGCTGAGTGCGGGCGCTGCTTGTATGGGGCCGGCGGGCTCCGCCACAAGCGCGGCCGCCGGGCCGGTAGCGTGGGGCGCCGGCATCCTGGCGCTCGCCAGACCCAAGCCGGCCGCTTCCACCAAAACTGCGGCCCCCGGCATCCTCCGCTTTAGCGCCCCGACGATGGCATCGGCCGGCTCCGTCTGGCGGACCCGTCCCCGATGCGGCGTGAGCAGGCATTCTACCAGCGGCGCCAATCTTGGCGCGGAGAGGCCCCTCTGCCAGGCGGTTTCAGTCAGAATCCGGTCCGCGCCGATGTTCTGGAGAGGGCTATTCAGGAGCGTGCGGACGCTGGTGCGCACTTTGGCCGGCCAAACGCGCGGAGTCTGCCAGCCGGTGCGCAGGCCTACGGCTGCCGGTTCGAGGCGGATGGCAGCCGCCCAGGGAGGCAACAGCGCCGAAAGCGTGGAGCCGGACGCGGCTCTTGCAAGTGGAAATTGAAAGCCGGTTTCTGCCAGCGGATCGGCAACACCTCGAGATGGCGCCATAGCAGGCGGCACTGGGATCGGACATGCCGCCGCTTGCGGGTAACGGGGCTCGGCTGCTTCAAGCGCCTGCTCCGGGCTTAAATCCAGTGCCAGGCCGGCGGCCGGATAACGCAGTTCGACGGCCTTGAAATCTGCCGGTGATGCCTCACCCCGCTGGCGTCTGTCCTGCGCGTCTGTTCGGGCTGCCGGCAGGGCCGGCAGGAAATACGGCGCTATCTGCCACAGAAGCCTGGCCCCGGCAGGCGCTGCAAGCCGGGGCTTGACTATAGCGCATGCCCAATCCAAGGAGAACCCCTTAATTCTTGGGCGCAGCGGGGCCACTCGCCGGGGCGGTTCGTCAAGAAAGCCTGACGGCTCTGGCAGTCTTAATTCCTGTTCCGGCTCTTCGGAGACTGCATTTTGAGCCACCGTGACCTGTGGCTCGGCCTGGTCTCGCAACTGGCTCATCCGGTTGCCGGCTTCGGTCAACCGCGCCAAGGCCAGCGCCGTCTGCTCCTGGTGAAACAGATCACGGTGCTCGTCTGAGCAAAACTCGCTGTCTTTGATTTTTCTTAGCAGCGAGATTCGATTTCCGCAGTACAGACACCGCATTCCGCACCCGGAACAGCCGCAACTGTTCCGCCTCGTTTCTATCGTAGGGAATTGCGGCTTTGACTACCAGACTGCAAAACACCTATTGCTGCGATTCTAGGTTGGGAACCTTATCGGAAATCTAAGGCTGCCGCCTTAGCCGAACGCTCTCTTCGTCTGTATGCAGCCGGCGGCGGATGGCCTGGAGCGCCGCCTCCAGCGCCTCACCGTCCGGCGCGCTGCCCTGGGCCATGGTGGCGTTGCCGCCTCCGCGTCCACCTACCTCCGCCAGGACTGCTTTCAGTATGGCTCCAGCGTCGAGCTGGACGCCGCTAGAGACGCTGAGCAGCACAGCGGCCGGTTGACGTGAGACAGCCAGGTAGACAGCTCCGGGCGAGGCCGTGAAAGCCTGCGCTTCGGCGCGCGTTACCTCATCGAGCGGACCGGACTGGCTCGTGTTTTCATATATCCGCAATCCTGATGGGGCTACGGGAGTGGCCTCGTAGAGCTCCCGGCCGCGGCGCCGCGCCTGTTCTACTGCTAGGCGGCGGTAAGTCTTGTCCAGTTCCTTGATGCGCGCCTGTTGCGCGGCCACCAGTCCGGGCGCGGTGTCCAAGGCTGTATCCAGCGTGTGCGCGATCCGGGCGAGCGCGTCAAAATCGGTCCGGGCGCGGCGCACCGCCCGCAGGCCGCAGAGAAACTCGATACGCAGGTTGCCGCGCACCTTTTCCAGGCGTCTGACGAGCAGGCAACCGATCTCGCCGGTGCGGCGCACGTGTGTCCCGCCGCAGGCCGATGCATCCAGGTCCTCGATCCGGATCACGCGCAGCGTACCCTGCCGCGAACTGGGAGCACGCAAGCCGTCCTGTGCGGAGGCATCCCGGTACTCAACCGTGACCGCGCGATTTTCCGCAATCACGCTATTGGCGCGCAGTTCAATGGTGCAAATCTGATCCGCATTGAGCGATGCAGCGGCAATGTCGATGGTGGAAGATTCTTCGCCCAGGTGAAAGCTCACGGTCGGGATCCCCAGGTCCCTGGCAATCACGGCGGAGAGCAGGTGTTGACCGCTGTGTTGTTGCATGTGGTCGAAGCGCCGCTCCCAATCGATGCGGCACTGGACGCGGTCTCCCGTGACCGGCCCGGCCATTGTGTGTACAATGCGTTCGCCATCTTCTGTCACGTCGAGCACCGCTACGCCGTTGATCGTTCCCCGGTCGCACGGCTGGCCGC
>CAYSBM010000020.1:5957-9833 GCA_964429095.1 uncultured Solibacteraceae bacterium
CCGGATGCCGGGTAGAAGCCTGTCCGGTCCAGGACCACGCGGGTTCCCGCTTCTTCTACCACTCGCGCGTTGAATTCGGTCAGATAGGAATCGTCGTAGTAAAGCCGGCCGGTCATTGGATGGCGAGCTTGACTATGTTGCTGCGGTAAGTTCCGTCATCGAGGTAGAGCGATACGGCATCCCCGGTGGGCGGAGCTGCGGGCACGGCTACGTTGATCTGAAACAGACCGACAAAATTCGGCGTCAAGCCCACAAACAAAGGGTCCACCGCCGCCGGCATGCCGGCCGAGCCGCCGGTGAAGTATACCTTCGGGGGCAGCGGGACGCGTGCCAGTGGTTCGGCGGCGGGAGCGCCGGCGCCGCTGGCCACCGGAGGGACCGTTTCCCCCAGGCCCAAGGGGTAAATGACCAGCACCTCGCCGGCGTTGGCCGGGTGGCGGGCTCTGCCCGGAGTCACGGGGATGGGGACAGATCCGTCCTGATTGACAATGGTGCCGTAATCGCCGATGCCCAGCCGCAGGATGCGCGGGGCCCGCGGGGCGATCTGGGCTGAAATGACATTGCTGGTTTCGCCGTTACGTTCCAACCGGACAGAAGCTTCGCCGATAGCGGCATCATAGGGTATCTGAAGGTTCACTTGCCCGTAAGAAGCGTAATAGAGCGGCGCCGGACGGTCGTTTATATAAACGCGGACACCGTTCAACAAGTCGCCGAGCGGCAACGAACTGGCCTGGAGCGGGTCAAACAGCGTCAACTGTTCACCAAACAAAGCGACGATGTCACCGCGGGCCAGCGGGTCTCCCCCGGCGTAAGTGACGTTGCTTACCAAGCCACGGTAGGTGAGCCGCGGAGCGCCCGCAGCAACAACTTCAAAACCCACTGGCACGGTTATGGTGGAGTTAGCCGCGTTCGAGCTGACCGTCACCGTGCCGGTGTAACGTCCCACCGCCATTCCCGCGGGATCCACCGCCACGGCTACATAGACCGTGCCCGCCAGCGCTTGAGCAGAAAGCCAGTTCCCGCCGGAGGAAGTCGACGCCGTAGCTCCGGTGATGCTGAGGGGTGACAGCCCAAGGTTCGAAACCACCAGATATTGAGTTTGTTTCTTGGCGCTTTGCGAAAGCCGGAACTCCAGCGAACTGGGCGTCACCGAGGCAATGGCTTTCGAAGTCACGGTGAAAGTGACCGGTACGGTCTTATTCTCGGCCGCCACGGCGGACTTTGTAATGGTCACCGATCCGTTGTAAACGCCTTCGGACATCCCACTCAAATGCGTGGCCCGGAAACGGTACGGAAATACGAAGCCGAAGGTCCCTATTCCATCCAGCGACAGCGACAGCCACGGCCTGCCATCGCTGGTTGCCGCCGTAGTGGTTAAGTAGCTGTTGGTGTAAAAGGTCTGGTCGCCGTAAGATCCATTCGGCGGTGCGTACAGATCCACACGGTCCGGCACGCCGCCGCCCATCTGCACCGTCACGGTGACGGTTTGCGGCGCATCTACGGCATTGGGGTCCGAAATGGTGACGGTCCCGGTGTAAATGCCTTTAGCTAGCGATGCAGTGAGCAGGTTGAGTTGGATGGGGATGCAAGTCCCTATCCGTTCGCTGCAAGGCCGCGCCGCACCGACGCTTGGCGCAATCCAGGCTACCGAACTGGCCGCAGTTAAGCTCAGCGTGCCAGTGCCGGCATTGTAGGCTTCCACCGTCTGCGTGGAGCCGTTAGTCCCTTGCGCGATGGACAGCGGCCCAACCGTCGCGCTGACCAGCCGGAGCTTGGGCGCCGCGGCTGCCTGCGCCGCCAACAGCCCGGTGAAAAGGCAGCAAGCGGCGGCGCCCTTGCTCAAACCCATTCGAGAGCCTCCTTCTTGTACGCCCAAACGTAGCCCACGATCAAGATCGCCAGGAAAACGGCCACTTCGGCCACGCCGAACCAGCCAAGCTGGCGGTAGCGCACAGCCCAGGGGTACAGGAAGATGGTCTCGACGTCGAAGATCACAAATAAAATGGCGATGATGTAGAAGCGAACGGTATAGCGTCCCCGCGCTGTGGAAACCGGAGGGATGCCGCATTCATAAGCCTCGAGCTTTACCGCATGCGGGACGGAGGGGCGCATGATTTTGGCCACCATCAGCAGGAGCAGGACGAAGGCCAGGGCCGCCGCCAAGTAGATAAAAATTGGCACATAACCAGCCGGCATACGTTCAGTCTAGCACGCTCTCCGCCCAACGCCCGCCCTGCGGCAATCACCCTTCCATCACTACTTTGTGGTTTGTGAGTCGCGCCGTGCCGGGCACATTTTCGGCACGGCCGCCGTAAGAGACCAAGCGGTGCAGCGAGCTCCTCATGCCGTCGCCTGGCATGCCCGCGCCCCAGTTGACCACCATCCGCCGGAGCGTCGAAGTTCGAGCGCCACCCTCTCGTAAAGACAGCTAGCTGGGGCGCGACCGTCCTTCAGCCTGGTATTTTTCCAGCAAGGCTTTCAATCTTTCGACAACTTGCGGAAAGTGCTGATACACGTTCACCAGCTCGCGGGGATCCTCGCGCAGGTTATAAAGCTGGCCCTGCGGGCCACCAGGGGTGGGCTTCTCGGTGCGCGGTTCCGTAAAGCCGCCCGAGCCGAGTTCCATGCACAGCTTCCACTCGCCTTGGCGTATGGAGAAGTGCCCCATGCTGCTGTGATGCACGACGGCTTCCCGGATCGGCTGGCGCAGCCGCTGTCCCAGCATTGCGGGCAGCAGATTGAAACTGTCCTCGGCGGCGATGGCAGGTAGCTTCACGCCCGCGACCGCAGCCGCAGTGGCGGCCAGGTCAGTGAGGCAGCCGAGCTCATCGCTCACCGCGCCCGCCGGAATGCGTTTCGGCCAGCGAGCCAGGAAGGGTATCCGGTGGCCTGCCTCCCAAATGTCGGCTTTCATGCCGCGCCAGTTGCCGTTGGCCAAGTGCGGGTAGACCGCCTTGTCGCGCGCGCCCCAGTAGGCGCCGTTGTCGCTGGTGAATATTAGCAAGGTGTTCTGTGCCTGTCCGGTCTCATCGAGAGCTTGCATGATCTGGCCGAGCACGTCATCCACCTGGGCGACGAAATCTCCGTACTCGCCGGCCTTGCTCTTGCCGCGGACCGGCGTCAGCGGCAACCACGGGGTATGCGGGGCGGTGAGGGGGAAGTATAGGAAAAAAGGCTGCTTGGGCTTGGCGGCCCTTTGGCGTAAAATTTCGAGGGCTTTGCCGGCGAGCGTGGGCAGAACCTGGTCGAACTTGAAAGATGGCGCCATCGGGCCGGGGCGCCAAAAGGGACCGCGCGGGTCGCCCAGGTGGCTGCCTTGGGTGTGCGCCGTCGGAGGCTCGACAACCCGGTCGTTTTCAAAGTAAAGATATGGGTCCATGTCGAGCGAGGCCGGAATCCCGAAATAGTAGTCGAAGCCGTGGTCCATGGGACCGGGGCGCAGCGGCTTGGAATAGTCGGTCTTCTGCTGATTGCCGAGACCGAGATGCCACTTGCCCACGCCCGCCGTGTAGTAACCCTGAGCGCGCAACATGGAGGCGATCGTCAGGCGTCCCGGCTCGATCAGGTCCGGGGACCACCCATCAAGCACCCCTTTTTTCAGCCGCGAGCGCCAGCAGTAACGGCCGGTCAAGATTCCGTAACGCGTGGGCGTGCAAACGCTGGAAGGCGAGTGCATGTCGGTGAACAGGATGCCCTGTTGGGCAAGACGGCTTGAGTTGGGCGTTGGAACCGCCGACTCGGGGTTATACGGTCGAAGGTCCCCCCAGCCGAGATCGTCGGCCAGAACGTAGACGATGTTGGGACGGCGCGGCGCGGCAGCAAGGGGCGCGGCCGCCAGCGCCGACAGGAACTCGCGGCGGGTAGACATGCCTAACA
>CAYSBM010000020.1:9843-15797 GCA_964429095.1 uncultured Solibacteraceae bacterium
CTCGCCGGGGCGGCTGGCTGGTTGTCCACCCGCCAGAATTATTTTGCCTCGCCGGATAGGATGCCGCGGGCCAGACGGATTTTCAGTCTGGTGCCGGGCGGCGCGTCCGCCGGGTCCTTCAAAATCAGCCCTCCAGGGGTCTGCACGATAGCGTAGCCGCGATCGAGAATTTTCAGCGGGCTCAACTGCGACAGGTGGGCCTGCGCCAATTCGAGGCGGCTTCGCTCGCGGCTGAGGCGGGCGCGCATCAGCTCAGCCACGCGCGCCCGGGCGGCGTCGATACGCTGCCAGGCGCGCGCCAGGCGCAACCGTACGTCGCGCCGCATGAGCCGCGCCGTGAGTTCGTTCAGGCGCCGCCGCGCTTCGGCCAGCCGCAGCCGTATGGCCTGCTTCATGCGGCCGGCGCAACCTGCAATGCGATCGAGCAGTTCCTGCCGCGTGCAGATCACCAGTTCCGCCGCGGCCGACGGCGTAGGGGCGCGCAGGTCGGCCACAAAATCGGTGATCGTGAAGTCGGTTTCATGGCCGATGGCGGAGATCACCGGCACGGGGCAGGCGGCAATGGCGCGTGCCACGCTCTCTTCGTTGAATGTCCACAGGTCTTCGAGCGACCCGCCTCCGCGGGCGACGATCACCACGTCGGCCCATCCGGACTGGCCGAAATACTCGATGCCCCGCACCACTTCCGCGGCCGCACCTTCGCCTTGCACCAGCGAAGGGTACAGCCGTATGTGCAGGCCCGGGAAACGTCGGCCCAGCACATCCAGGATGTCGCGGATTACAGCGCCGGTGGGCGAGGTCACCACGCCGATGCGCCGCGGCAGGCGAGGCAGCGGCCGCTTGCGCGCCGCATCGAACAGCCCTTCTTCAGCTAGTTTCCTTTTCAGTTGCTCGAATGCCAGTTGCAGCGCTCCGGCGCCCCGTGGCTCCAGGGCTTCGACAATCAACTGGTATTCGCCGCGCGTCTCGTACACGTCGATGCGCCCGCGCGCCAGCACCGCCATGCCGTCCTGCGGCTTGAAGCGCAACGCGCGGATTGTGTTGCGGAAGGCCACGGCCCGCAGTTGGGCCGTCTCGTCCTTCAACACGAAGTAATAGTGGCCGCTCGTGGAGGTCTTCACCCCAGATATTTCTCCGGCCACCCAGACGTCGCCGAAGGCCTCGCCCAGCATTGAGCGCACAATGCCGGTCAGTTCACTGACCGTGAAAACGCGGCGTTCGGGCGTCCAGTTCAGGCTCATTTGCTCCATGGCTGCCGCACCGGCACGTTATACAATAGCAAGTCTCGCATGGTGATTGACTGGTTCCCGTTCTGGCTGAGCCTCCGCGTGGCCGCGCTGGCGACCGTGGCGGGGCTGATCGTTGCGCTGTGGCTGGCCTATGTCCTGGCCAGTCGCGATTTCCGCGGCAAACAAGCGCTGGATGCGGCCATCACCTTGCCGCTCGTGCTGCCGCCCACAGTTCTGGGCTACTACTTGCTCGTGCTGGCCGGCCGCGCCAGCCCCGTTGGCAAGCTGTACGAGGCGTTGTTCGGCGGGCCCTTACTGTTCACCTGGCAGGCGGCCGTGGTGGCGGCCCTGGTGCATTCAGCGCCTTTGCTGGTCAAGGCGGTGCGGGGCGTGTTTGAGAACGTGGATGCGGCCTACGGGAAAGCCGCGCGGGTATTGGGCGCTTCTGAGTGGCGCATCTTCTGGCGCATTGCATTACCGTTGGCGAAGCGCTCGATTCTGGCGGCGGCGGTCCTGGCTTTTGCGCGCGCGCTGGGCGATTTCGGCATCACCATCATTTTGGCGGGCAATATCCCCGGCCGGACCCAAACTGCGGCGGTGGCCATTTTCAGCGCCGTGGAAGGCGGCAACCCCACCGCTGCGGGGGCTCTGTCGGCGGCGGTGTCGGCCCTGGCGCTGGCGGCCCTGTATTTGGCGAACCGCCTAAGCCCGAAACTGGTGGCGGGATGATTCAGGCGCGCATCCGCAAGTCGTTCCTGGCCAGCCCCGGCGCGGCCGCTTTCACGCTGGAGGCCCAGTTCAGTGCTCCGGATGGTGTAACGGTGCTATTCGGTCCCAGCGGCGCGGGAAAAACTCTGTCACTCGAAATCCTGGCAGGTCTTGTCCGCCCCGACGAGGGCCGCGTCATTTTGGACGATCAAATCCTGTTTGACGCCGCTACAGGTGTGCACCTTCCGCCTCGGGCGCGGCGCTGTGGATATGTGTTGCAGAACGGTGCGCTGTTTCCCCATATGACGCTTCGGGAAAACCTGGATTTCGCCGCCGCTTGTTCCTTGCGCGGCCGTAGGCCGCGCCTGGAGCGTCACCGCAAGGTGAACGAGATGGTTGAGCATTTCCGTTTGGAGAATGCCGCCGGGCGCATGCCAGCGGAGATTTCCAGGGCTCAGAAGCTGCGATGCTTGATCGCCCGCGCGCTGATCGGCGAGCCGAAAGTCTTGCTGCTGGATGAACCGGCGCGAGGGCTTGACGCCACGCTCCGCTCCGAGTTGCACGCTTTGTTGAGAGAAGTCCGCGCGCGCTTCGCAACGCCCGTTGTTCTGGCGACGGGCGAGCTGGAGGGGTGCCTGGAACTGGGTGAGGAGATGCTCATTTTGCGGGACGGTAAGCTGGTGCAGCAAGGAGCGCCCGCCAGGATCCTGGATCAGCCCGCCAGCGTCGAAGTCGCCCGGTTGCTGGGAGTGTTCAATGTACTTGAGGCGCAGATTACCGCTCTGGATCCGGCCAACAAGACCAGCCGCGTCCGGCTTGCGGATTTTGAGCTGAAGGGCCCCTACTTTCCCGGCAAGCTGCGCGGCGCCCGTATCTGGCTGTGTGTGCGGCCGGAAATGCTGGCGGCGCGCCCACGCGATGGCCGTCCCGGACCGAATCAGGTCGTTGTCCAGCTTGTCCGCGCCATTGACAAGCCGGCCGGAGTCCGGCTGGAGTTTTCCGGCGGAATCTTTGTGGATATGCCGCGGCTGGAGTTTGAACCGCACCGGCGCAATAAGGACTGGGTGGTGGAGTTCCCCTCCGACGCCTTGCGCGCACTTTGAGGACGGGACTCAAAAACCGTGGGACACTTCCTGGGAGCCGGCGTCTCAGCGCGGAATCTGCCGGGCCCATTACACTGAAGGTGTGCGGCGCTACTACATTACGGACCGGCTGGCGGTGGGCGGGGAAGCGCCGTTGCTGGAGTGTGTCGCGCGAGCGCTGGCCCAAGGCGTTGAAATGATACAGATCCGGGAAAAGGATCTTACGGCCCGTCAGTTGCTCGCTCTATTGCGCCGGATTCTGGCCTTGCCGAACCCACACGGCGCCAGAATTCTGGTCAACGACCGCGCCGATATCGCGCTGGCCGCCGGCGCGCACGGCGTGCATTTGAGGTCGGATTCGATCCCGCCCGCCGAACTGCGCCGCATCGCCCCGCCCGGTTTTCTCATCGGCGTTTCCTGCCACAGCGCCGGACAGGTTTGCGGGGCGGCATGCGAGGGCGCGGATTTTGTGGTCTTCGGGCCGGTTTTTTACACGCCGTCCAAGGCTGCTTACGGTGAGCCGCAAGGGCTCGGCAAGTTGCGCGAAGCGGTGCTGGCATCCGCTGTACCGGTTTTTGCCCTGGGAGGCGTCACATGGGAGAATGCCGGCCTGTGCCTTGAGGCGGGCGCTGCCGGAATTGCTGGAATTTCAATGTTTCAAAGTTAGGAGAGGGATACCGTCATGCCGTACCGGCGTCTGTTGGGGATCTTGTTCAGTCTGGCCGCTTTATGCGCGGCGGCGGACAAAATAGTTGGTGGGCCGTTTGTGGTGAATGTCGAGCCGAGAGCCGCCACCGTGGCCTGGGTCGTCGAAGGTAACGGAGTAAAGCTAGGAGCGGCGCCCGGCAACTGGACGGCGGGGGCGGCTTCCTTGCGGGGGGAAAGAGTGACCTTCACCGGCCTTGAACCCGGCAAGACCTACCACTATGAGCTGGAAGCTGCCGGGGCAGGCGGCAAAGGCATGTTCAAGACCCCGCCCATCGCTGCGGCGCCGTTCCAGTTCGTGGTCTTCGGCGATACCCGAACGCGCCATGAGCTGCATAAGAAGGTGATTGCGGCCATTGTTCCGGTGCACCCGGACTTCGTCATCCACACCGGCGACCTGGTGGCCAACGGCGCAGACACCGCGCAATGGCCGCTGTTCTTTTCCATCGAGCGGGAGCTGCTGCGCACGGCCGCTTTCTTCCCGGTCATCGGCAATCATGAGCGCAATAACCGCCAGTTTTATGAGTTTTTCGACTTGAGCTACCCCTACTACGCCTTTAACTGGGGCGCCGCGCACTTTGTCGTGCTCAACACCGACGTCGGCAACATCGCGGTAAGCGAGATGGCGCGCGACGGCTTTTGGGCCGAACAGATGCGCTGGCTGGAGGCCGATCTGGACAAGAACGCCAAAGCGGAGTTCCTCTTCGTAGTCAGTCACCATCCTCCGTTGACAGCCGTCAGCAAACGCCAGAAGCATGACGAAAGGATGGAGATGCTGATCGAATTATTGGAAAAGCACAAAGTGACGGCCATGTTCAGCGGCCACGACCACAACTACCAGCACCATTTCAAGAACGGGATTCACTACATTGTCACCGGTGGCGGCGGAGCGCCGCTATACCCGGTGGACGCTTCGATCCCTGGCGTGACGCGCAAGATGTTGAGCACCGAACACTTCGTCAAGGTGAAGATCGAGGGCAAGACGGCCGCCGCCGAGGCCATTGCCCTGGATGGGCGGGTACTTGACACGGTCCAACTAAAACCCTGAGGAGACTCTGCAACCCCTTGCATGCCGTAGACCCGGATTTGGTAGAATCGTGCCGATGCGCTTCTTCGACAGGCTCAGCGCCTGCCGCCCGGGGATGGACACAGGACTCGAACCCTTTTACACTAGGGGCTGACACCGATACCTTGTTTCCACGCAACTCACGCTGCCGCCTCGAAGGGTTTTGCAAGATGGCCAGCCAGTCTCCGTGTGTGACTACGCGCACGCATCCTAGAGAAATGAGTCGATGATTCCAGGCAGACACATTCCTTTCCGACGCCCCAGGATCCGGGAAAACGTCAATGAAGCCATCCGGGCCCGCGAGGTGCGCGCCGTCTTTCCCGACGGCACGGTCGAAATCATGCCCACGCAGGCCGCCATCCGGCGCGCCCAGGAATTGGGTCTCGATCTGATTCTGATCGCGCCCACCGCCGAGCCGCCCGTGGCCAAGGCCATGGATTACGGCCAGTGGCAATACGAGCAAAAGAAGAAGCAACACGAAGCCAAGAAAAAGCAGCATATCATTCAGGTGAAGGAGTTGAAGTTCCGCCCCAACACCAAGGAACACGATTACGAGTTCAAAAAGAACCACGCTATCCGTTTTCTTCAGGAAGGCAACCGCGTGAAGGCAGTGGTGCAGTTCCGGGGACGCGAAATCGCGCACGTCGATTTGGGCAAGAAGCTGCTGATGCGTTTTGCCGCGGATCTGGCTGCCTATGGCGCCGTCGAAGGGCAGCCCAGACTGGAGGGACGCAACGCTCACGTCATCATCAGCCCGGTGAAAACCGCGAGGGAAAAAGACAAGAGCAAGGCTCCAGCCGCCCAGGCTCCGCCGCCTCCGGCCGAGCCGCCCGCGGCTGGCTGAGCGCCGCCCGCCGGGCGGCATTTGAGGCTGCGATAGTAGAAGCGCGGCGCCGCTGCGCGCGGTTTTCCGGGTTCCCACTCAGCCCCGGCCGACGGGGCCCGGGCGCGCACTAGCGCCCCCGAATACGGCTATCCATGACTCACGTCTTGTCCACCCATTTGACGACAAATCACCGGCTCACAACGGTCTGGCTTGAGCGCGTGCGCGAGGCCGGCATTCCAGCGGTCGAGTTGTTTTGCGCCAAACCCCATATCGACTACAACGACCGCGCCCAAATCTCCGACCTGGGACACTTCTTCCGGGACTCCGACTTGCAGGCG
>CAYSBM010000021.1:0-3627 GCA_964429095.1 uncultured Solibacteraceae bacterium
AAGGAGCTACTTCGTGAAAGTCCGGCTCCTCGACGCGCTCCACGATGCGGTCGAAAGTCTCACGCGCCAGCGCCAGCAGTTTATCGTCACGCACGGCGCGCAGATATTCGCTGATGCCGTAGACGGCGAAACAATCCGAGTAGATGCTGATGGCCCCTTCGACCACCCGGCCTTCGCGCGTGGTGTGGTACATCCAGCGGCCCTGTTCATCGCGTCCGTGGGCCAGCAGGAATCGCAGGGAATTCTCCGCTGCGCGCAGAAATTCCGGCTTGGGGGCGATACGGTTGTACAGCGCCGAAAAGGTCCACACCGAGCGCGCCTGAGACCAGATGTACTTGTCGCCGCTCACCGGCGTGCCGTCCTCCCGCATGCAACTCAGCACGCCTCCGTAGTCCCAATCAACGCCATGCTTGAGCCAGAACGGCGCCACGCCCTCCAGTAGCAGGTCGCGATATTGGTTCCGCAAATTGCTCAGATTCATGTTCTTTTCATCCTGTCACTCGCTGCGCTTGCCCGGAAAGGTGGGGCGGCGGAATACGACAAATTCACCGATCAGAAAGTTCGCCGACGACGTGAGAGCGATGCTCAGCATATTGGCCGGCAACACTGGCAGCCCCGCCGATCCAACCAGGAGCCTCATCAGCGCCAGATTTGAAAGCATGGAGACCAGCCCGTTGCCGAGATGGAAACCGAGCAGGCGGCGCGCGGTTTCAACAGCGCCGCCCTGCGGCGAGCGCCGCTCGCGCCAGGTCCAAAGTTCGTGCCAGACGAAGTTGTGCAGCACGGCGGTCTCGACGGCCATGGCTGTCGCCGCCAGATAGTGGATGTGCAGCAGGCGGCTGTAAACCGCAAGGGAGGCCAGTTGCACGGCGACGCCCAGCAAGCCCACGGCGTTGAACTTCAGCCAGCGCCGGAACACGGCTATGCGCGGGGCTCCGCCGGCGTCAAAGAGCAGATACTGGCGGCCGAACAACGTCACCACCGGGCGGTAGAACAACGCTAGGTTACCGATCATCAACAGCAGCCGTAACTCAGTGGGGCCCCACTTCCAAAACGAGAGATGGAACTTGCCGATCGTGTAAGTGGCCAGATACACCTCGATGTTCAGTAGAAAATAGGCAATAATCAGCCCGGCGGAAATGCCCGGGCTCATGTAGCCCGATAAGCCCATGCCGCCCAGGAGAAACAAAGTGCCGCAGGCATCCACTACATGATCGACGTAAAAACCGTACCGCGGGCGTTGCTGGTTGCGGAAACGGGCGAGCGTCCCGTCCAGGCTGTCGCCCACCCAATTCAACAGCAGGAACAACACCGCCCACACCAGACCCGCGCGATCGGACCGCGCATACCAGTAACTCAGCCCCGCCCCGGCCATGCTGAGGAACCCCAGCGCGGTCAAATGATCGGAGTTGATCCACCGCGGCGTGCGATGGGCCATCCAGATGAGCGCCCGCTTCTCGATAGGCGCCAGAAGACTGGCGTGCTCGCGCTGGGCCGGTTGGAAGACGTTCTGCCGCTCATGCACAATAGACATAGTAGATGAAAATGCAACCGAGGTGGCTGGCCGCCGCGGCTTTACTTGCAGCGCTGGGTCCGGCGGCCCGGGGCGAGGAACTTTCGTCTCAAACGCTGGCGGCTTTCCAGGACTATATGCTCCGCACCGAGCAGGAACTCGCCGGCCGGCTTTCCAGTCCTTCCGCCCCGCTATGGGGCGAAGCTTCCCCCTCCCGGTGGGCGCGCATCAGGAATGGAGAAATCCCCGTGGAAGCGCTCAACGGCGGGCACCCCGCGCCCATTCCCGGCGGATTGGTGCATGACTGGATCGGAGGAGCCTTCATAGCCGGGGTGGGGCTGCAAGATGCGGTGAAGCTCTTGCAGGATTACGACCATCACGCGCGGATTTATCAACCCGAGGTCCTGGCTTCAAGACTGCTGAGCCGCGATGGAAATCACTTTCGCAGCTATTTGCGGCTGAAAAAGAAGAAGGTCTTAACGGTGGTGCTGGACACCGAGTACGACATACGCTGGATCCACTTGGGACCGCGCCGCGCCGCGTGCCGTTCGATTTCCACCAAGGTTGCAGAAGTCGAAGATGCCGATACGGACAGGGAACGAGAGAAGCCGCCCGGCGAAGGACACGGCTTCCTCTGGCGGTTTAACGCCTATTGGTGGGTGAGCGAGCGCGACGGCGGGGTATATCTGGAGTGCCGCGCCATTTCCCTCACCCGAGACGTGCCGCGGGCACTGGCCTGGTTGATCAATCCGATCGTCAGCGGCCTGCCCCGGGAATCTTTGGTCAATACGCTGGAGCGCACGCGCGCGGCGCTCCAGCTCAGGGCAAGACGGTAAGTTTCAGCCGGCCGGCAGTGTCCTTGGCGGCCGACAGGCGCTTCCAGACCACGGTGGAGCGGCCCGCTTGATCCACGGTCGAAGCACGGAGGCGGTAGCGGCCGGGCTTCTCGATGGTGAACCGGGTCTGGGCCTCAGCGCCGGCGGTGGTCTTGCGCACAGTGGGCTTCAGCTTTTCCGGCATCAGGAAAAGGTAATCTTCCTCTCCTGGCCCGTAGAGCTCCCAGGCTACCATGGCGGTGTGGTAGACGCCTTCGGTGTCGGCCCCGTGCGTGTAGTAGATGGGCGCCGAGGTTTCCACTACTTCAGCCACGGCTGTGATCTTGACAGCCTGCCCCTCGCCTTGCGCTTCAAGCGACACTTTGAGCTGTGGCGGCTCGCCTTCCGGGCGCGGGACCGGCTGCGGGCCGTTCAGTACAGTGCTCCGGTTCCCGGCCCGGACTTCCACTTTGCCGTCTTCCCGAATGCGCACCAATTCGCGATACCCTGTTGGAGCCTGGCCCGGCAAGTCCCACAACAGATCGAACGACACGCCTAATCGCAAGCAGCGTTCGATTTCGGTGAAGAAGTTGTGCATCACCGTGCGATATTTGACGCCTTGCGAGTTCCTCCGTTCCAGGTTAAGCTCGCCTATGCCCCACAATTCGCCGCGTCCCATTCTGACGTGTCCCAGGTTGTAACCCGGCGGCAGTAGGATGAGGAGCTCGGCGGCCTTGCGCAGTTTATCGAAATCCCGCCGGGGGTGGCTCGCGGCGTGATTTTTCAAGTGGCGGGCCAGCGCCAGGTACTCGCCATAGGGCACGCACGCCAGCCGGGCATTGTCCCAGAAAAAGAAGCGCGTGGCGCCCAAGTCGTAGGCGTGTGTCAGCCAGAAAGGCGCATCGTCGCGCTGCACGCTACCATAGATACTGACGCCCCAGGTTTTCGCGGTCAGCCGCGCCGCACCGCGCAGAAAGCCGATGATAACGTCGATCAACGCGCGCGGGTCGTCCGGCCGGATTTGCACGCCGTAGCTCATATCCATTTCGGGAACCGTCCGCCGCGTGCCGATGCGGCCCGGCGGCTCAAACACCATCGCCGCGGGCACGTGGGGGTCGCGCGACAACTGGTAGGCGGCGGTGGCGGTCATGGTTTCCCAACTGTACAAATTCTGTTGTGCGAAATGCATATCGCCCAGATCAACATCGGCGCGCGCCGCCAGCCCTTTGATGAGTGTGAGAGGCGGCCCTTCGCGCACGGTCTGGTCGTAATATTGCCGGAAGGCCTCGAAGGCGATCT
>CAYSBM010000021.1:3637-14958 GCA_964429095.1 uncultured Solibacteraceae bacterium
GTAAAAGCGACCGCCATTACCAGGGTAAACCTTGGCGATCTGCGGCGGCACCGTCTTGCGGACAGCCGGATCCTTTGCCAGTCTGGGACGGAGCACGTAGTCGCGCGTGTGCACGGCCGGCTCGTCCAGAAACATCGTCGGTCCCAGATACTGGCTGCGGTAGAGCAATTCGGGGAAAGGAAGTTCCTTGCCGCCTCCCCAGTAAAACAGATTCAACTCTTCAGCCCATTGAACCTGTTCGCGATCCACGTTTACGCAGGTGATGCCGGCTTGGGCCATCTCACGGTAATCATCGCGGCTCAGGCGCACAAATTCATACTCGGAATCGTCCCAGCGCCGGGCTTCGTCCTTATGCCTGAAATTGTGGGCCGGCCCTACAAGCAAGTCGGGCCGTAACAAGACGGTGCGAACGCCGTCCGGCGGTGCAGCCTCTTGCCCCGGCCGGTAGCTCTCGCGCGTGTAGCGGTGGCCAAGAAAACGGACTGTTTCCGGGAATTCCTCCGCCATGGGTCTGGGCAGCAGGTGCTCCCATCCACCCAGCGAGGGCAATACGGCTTCGCCGGTGACTGCGTCACGGTATTCGCGCGCCGCAGCGCCGCCCTCGCGCAGGATGTAGCGCGTGATCTGCCGGCGCGCCTGGGCCGGATCCGCAGATGGGTAGCCGGCCGAGCGAATCCAAACCTCGTACCGCTGTTGATTGGCCTTGACGGCGCTCAGATAGATCCATTCAGGACCCACGCTAAGCGTGAAGCTGGTCACCGTGGAAGGCCTCCTCGCGCTGGATACATCCAGCCGGTAGATCGCCGAGCCAGCGGCTGAGGCAAGGCCGATTGAGGCCGTCATGACGACTGCGATCAAGGTTTTCATGTGCGACATCTTACCTTTTGCTTTTCTGCCTTCTCTGGCCGGTAGAGGCCGCGGTCGCGAATGTAGCGGGCGACCGGGGGAGGCAATTCCGGCGGCGACTCTCCCCGCGCCAGAGCCGCGCGTATCTCGGAGCTGGATACTGGCAGCGCGAGCGTCTCCAACCGCAGCACTCGCGCGCCTTGGGGAATCTTGTACTGATGTCCGGGGCGGGCCACTACGATAAATTCGACGGCTGCGGCCACAGCCTGCCAGCGGTACCAACTGGTCAGCTCGGCGAAAGCGTCCGAGCCGATCAAGAAGAACAGCTCATCGCCGGGCGCCATGGTCCTTCGGGCCTTTTCTATGGTCAGGATTGAATAACTCTTTTCAGCGCCCTCTTCCAGCCTGGAAGCCTCGAAGCGCGGGTCCGCGGCGCAAGCCAGTTCCACCATGCGCACGCGGTCCGCGTAACTTGCGATGACGGTGCCGCCTTTGTGCGGCGGGTGCGCGTTCGGAATGAACAAGACGCGGTCGAGTGCGAAGCGGTCTGCTGCCTCGCGTGCCACAGTGAGGTGCGCGGCGTGAACCGGGTCAAAAGTGCCGCCGAACAGTGCCAGTCTCAAGATCTTACTATTCTAATGTCTTGATGCGAATATTCCGGAAAGAAACCCGCATGGGTGGCCCGGCGTGAAGTTGCAGGGCAATGATCCCGCTCGAACTGGCCGGATCCCAAATCGTGGCCGTCACCAGGCCGTTGAGCGTCAATTGAATCATGTCGCCCTTGGCGAAGATTTCATAATCGTTCCAGTCTCCGGCGCGGACCACTTTTTCGCCTTTGCCTGTCCAGCCGTTGGCCAGCACGCCGCGCTTACCGCCTTCCTCATAGATTGACCCCCACCAAGCGCCTTGAGCCGCGTCTGCCTGGTACCCCTTGACCACCCATTCCGGGAACAACTGGCTGCGAAACTGAATACCGCTGTTATGGTTGCGCAGTTTTATCTGGAGGCGCAGCACGAAGTCCGAAAAAGTCTCCTTGTAAGCCAGAAAGCTGTTGTGCTTGATCCTGACCTTGTCGGTTGAACCCACGATGGCTCCATCTTCGACACTCCACAGTTGCGGATCCCCCTGCCATCCGTCCAGATTCTTGCCGTTGAAAAGGGGGCGGAATCCCTGGCGAGCTTCTTCGGGCGCCAACTGGGCCCAGGCGCAGAAGGCGCAGAGTAGAGCGGCGGCAATCAAGTGCAAACGTAGCATGCGTTCATTGTCACACGGCGCGCGGCCGGCGTGCGGGCTGGTTGGAGATTTGTTCGCGCGCGGCGCGCGTGGCCAGTTCGTCACAGCGGCTGTTTTCCGGGTGGCCGGCGTGGCCCCTGGTCCAAATCCAGCGGAGCCGGTGCCGCGAGGTTAGTTCATCCAGCGCTTTCCACAAATCCTGGTTCAGGACCGGTTTCTTCGCTGCCGTCTGCCAGCCGTTGCGCTTCCACTTGCTGATCCAGTTGGTGATGCCGTTCTTCAAGTACTCGCTGTCGGTGGTGATCTCCACTTCACAGGGCTCCTTGAGCAGGCGCAAGCCTTCAATGGCCGCCGTGAGTTCCATGCGGTTATTGGTAGTTTCGGGCGCGCAGCCGAAAATCTCTTTTTCGCGATCCCCATATTGCAGGATGGCGGCCCAACCGCCCGGACCGGGGTTCCCCTGACAGGCGCCGTCGGTGAAGATACGGACTTTTTTCACGCCGCCTCCCGGCCGGCAAGAAAAAACTCCTCCACCTGTGCGGTGATTTCGGAGGCGTCTGTTGAGTGATGGATGCGGGCACGCAGTTTGGCGCCGTCACGCACCCCATGCGTGAAGTAGGTGGCGAACTGTTTCATGCGTCCCACCGTGTCCGGGGCGCCGCGCTCCATGAGCATGGAAAAGTAGGTGCGAATCATGTGGTGGCGGTCCTCCTGGGTGGGGGTGCGATAGGCGCCGGTGGCCGAATATTCCGCGATTTGTTGGAAGATCCAGGGATTGGACAGCGCCGCGCGGCCTACCATCACCGCGTCGCAGCCGGTCTGCTCGGCCATGCGGATGGCGTCTTCCGGATTCATGATGTCGCCATTGCCAATGACCGGAATGCTCACTGCGGCTTTCAGTTCCGCAATGCGGCTCCAGTCGGCCCGCCCGGAATAGCCTTGTTGCCGCGTTCGGGGGTGCAGCGTGATGGCATCCACTCCCAGGTCTTCGGCCATGCGGCCTACACGCACCGAGACGATGTTGCTTTCGTCCCAGCCGCTGCGGATCTTGACGGTCAGCGGGATGGTGATGGCGGCGCGCACGGCTTTGAGGATGGATTCCACAAGTGGCAGATCGCGCAGCAATCCCGAGCCGCCGTTGCATCGCACTACTTTATTGACCGGGCAGCCGAAGTTAATGTCCACCAGGTCGAATCCCTGCTGCTGGCAAAGGGCGGCTGCCCGCGCCATCACTTCGGGGTGGGCGCCAAACAGTTGCGCGGCGATGGGATGTTCCTCCGGGGTGAAATCCAGATAACGCATGGAGCGCGTGGGCCTGCGTGCGTTCGCGCTGCTGGCGATGCCGTGCGAACTGGTGAACTCGGTCACAATCAGCCCGCAGCCGCCCTGGCGCCGGATGAGCTGGCGGAAGACGGTATCGGTGACGCCCGCCATGGGGGCCAGCACGGTGGCTGGGCGTATCTCCACGCCGCCGACGCGCAGAAAGGGCGGTAGATTCGGCATACTGGGATCAGTCACTATTCTAGCGGATAGGCGGAGGTGGAGTTGAACAAAGAATTCGATTGAAACGCGCCGCTGCGGCGCCGCGTTGAAAGAGAATGGGAGAGACAGTATGCGAGTTCTGCTGGCTTTTGTGTTAGGGATCCTCGTTGCGGCTGGAGTGGCGATTGTCGTCTTTAAGCGGCAAGCTGCCGCGCCCCAGCAGGCTTCAGAGGCTAGTCCGGCGCCCGCAGCCGAGCAGGCCGCGCCGGCTTTGCAGGAGCCGCCTGCGGCCGCAATCGCCGAGCCTGCCAAGCCCGCACCGTCCCGCGCCGCCAAGGCGCGCCGGCGCGAGTCCACTCCGGAGCTGGAGACAGAGCATGCCGCTCCGGCGCCATCCCCCCCTGCGCCTGGCGGCGCCGCGCCAGCCGCTGCCACTGTTACTCCGCGGCCGGCGCAGCCGGCCGAGCCGGCTCCGGCTGTGGCCAAGCAGGAACAGCCGCCGGCGCCGCCTCCGGAGCCAAAGACCGTAACGATCGCGGCTGGGACATTGCTGAGTGTTCGCCTAATGGAGGCGCTCTCCAGTGACCGCGCGCAGGCCGGAGATACATTCGGCGCCACGCTCGACCAGCCTCTGGTGGTTGACGGCTTTGTGATTGCGGAGCGGGGTGCAAGGGTTCTCGGCAAGGTAACTTCCGTTGAGAAGGCTGGCCGGGTTAAAGGGGTGGCGGAGCTTACGCTGCAGTTGACGGAACTCACCACGGCCGACCGTCAGAAAATCCCTATCCGTACCGACGCTTTTGTACGGGAAGGCCCCAAGAGCGTGGGCAGTGACGCGGCCAAGGTGGGGGTGGCCGCCGGCATTGGAGCCGCCATCGGCGCGATTGCCGGAGGCGGGCGCGGGGCGGCCATTGGAGCGGGCGTTGGCGGCGCAGCGGGCACGGGGGGCGTGATGGCCACCCGCGGCAAAGCGGCAGTCCTGCCCGTCGAAACGCGCCTCAGCTTCCGGCTCAGCGCTCCTGTGACGGTCACCGAAAAGCTGAAATGAGGAGGGATGCCTGAACCTGGCGGCGCTGTTACCGGAACTTGGCGGCCGGACACGGCTGGAACATGCGCTGCTGGCGCCGGCAACCGATCCGTTCATGCTTGCCGGCACCTTAGTTTCGGCGTTCCTGCTGGGAGCGGCCCATGCGCTTACGCCCGGTCATGGCAAGACCATTGTAGCCGCATACCTGGTAGGCAGCCGCGGCCGCCTCAGAGACGCCGTGTGGTTGGGTCTGGTGGTTACCCTGACGCACACAGCAAGCGTGTTTGTCTTGGGGCTGTCGGCGCTGTACGCCTCCCAGAACGTGTCGCTGGATCGCATTTACCCCGCCCTGGCGCTGCTGAGCGGTTTGCTGGTGACAGGCATCGGCGTCTGGTTGCTGTCAACGCGCTGGAGGGCGGCCTCCCACGCACGTCATCCGCACACACATCCCCACACTGAGCACGGATCCGGCCACCATCATGACGCAGCGTCTACGAGAGCTGGACTTTTCTCGCTGGGCGTATCGGGCGGCCTGGCGCCCTGTCCGGAAGCCCTGGTTGTGTTGATGATCGCCGTGTCGCTGCGCCGGCTGAGCCTGGGGTTGGCTTTGCTGGTCCTGTTTAGCCTCGGGCTGGCGGCGGTTCTGATCGCCATTGGCGTGGCCATGGTTATGGCTGGGCCAGCGCTGCGGCGCCTGGCGGGTGAGAACCGTTACACGCGTGCGTTGCCGGTCGCCAGCGCGTTTGTGGTAACCTTGCTCGGGATCTTGCTGGTGGCCGAGGCCGCCAGGAATTACAGGTGGTGATGGGTTGGCTGACCGGGTATACCTTTCCCTCTGGGTGCGCGGTTACGACGAGAGCGGCATGCTGGACTATCTGGCGAAACTGCTGGCCGTGTTTCCCTTTTCGCGGCTGCGGCAGGGCATTCGTTCGCTGGAGGTTTATGCTCTCGAATACGCCGAACCGCCGCTGTTTGAAATCTTGTTTGACCAGCAGACGGAAGCCGCCGGCGTTATCCAAGCCGCACATCACTACGTCCAGTCTGACGTGGCGTTGTTGATTGAAGGCTATTGGGAACTATGGCGGTGGACGGGAGAGTGGAAGCTGGAACCATCGGCCATTACGATCGAGTGCTTTGGCCCCGGCTTCACCAGAGACGCTGACGATCACCTGCGCTTGTGCCTCGGCGTGGACGAAGACTTTTTGCCGCGCGATGACGTGGCGGGTGCTTCCCTCGCAATATCGAGCAACATCCGCAGCCTGCTGCGCCTGGTGGAGGACATTGGCAAAGCTTTGCCTCTTAAACGGCGCAGCCTGTGGCTGGAATCCGGGGGCGACCTGGCCGCGCGTATCCAGCAACAACTGGATTAGGGGCTGCCAGCCCGGCCCAGCAGCGCTTCCAGCGCCTCGGCCAGCATGTTCGCGGTGAAGGGCTTTTGAAGACAGGCGAAGCGACCGCCAGCGGGCGCCTGGATCCCGGCCAGCGCCGCGGGACTTCCGCTGGTCAGCAGGACCGGCAATGACGGCCGCGACTGAATCAGCCGCGCCGCGAGATCTTCTCCCCGCATGTCCGGCAACGACAGGTCCGCAAGAGCGGCCGCAAAAGCGTCCGGGTCCTTCTGGAACGCTCTTATGGCCTCTTGGGCGCACGCCGCCGCCGTGGCTTCATAACCCAGCCGCGAAAGGTAACGCACCAGCACGCGCAACAAGCCGGGCTCATCTTCCACTATCAGGATGCGCGCCGGCTTCATATCGGCTCACCATAGCGCCAGCGGACCCTCGCCGCTACTGTAGGCCAGCCCGACGCTGGCGCGAACCGTGTTGCGCGCCAAACGAGTGTCGAACATCTTATAGTCCCGGCTATCCAGGCGCGTCGTAAAATGCAAACCGCGTCCCAGGCGGCAGGACGCGCCCACGCCTCCCCCAAAACCTTCGTAATTATTCAAGTCGCGGCTCAGCGAGGAATAACGGCTGTAATCGAAGCTGGCGCCGATATTCCAACGGCGAATGCCCGTGTAGGAGAAGTAAGAGGCGGCGCTGCGATTGCGGGAGGCCAAGTACAAGCCATTGCCGGGCGAGGCTTGGTCGATGTAGCTGAAACTCACCGAGGAGTTGCGGAAATGCCTTTGCAAGCTCACTCCCCCGGACGGAAGAAGATTCTGCCGCCGGTAAATCTCCACGCCGAACGAGCGGCCGATGAGGACAGCGATCACCGGGTCGATCGCCACCCGGATCAATCCTTGGCTGTCAATGCCCGCCACGCCGGCTCGAAAGGAGAACGTCCAATAGCGTCCCAGTCTGGCGGCGTAATCGAAAGCTCCCATGTGAATAACCGCCGAGCCAAAGTTGCGAGTGTAAACATAATGCGTGAAAGCATAATCAAAACCCAGCGTCTGGTTGCGTCCGGCGCGGTACATCATGTCGCCTCTGGCGTATGCGGCGGTGTTGCCCACCAGCGCCTTCGAGCGGCGGCGCGTGACGGCGCCGGTGCCGCCTAAGTTAAACGACAGCCGGGAACTTTTTTGGAAAGTGAGGTCGGCGAGGCTGGTGAGGTAATAGGTTCGGTTATTGAACAGTTCCTGGGCCGGTAGTTGCGCATAGGCGGGGTCGACAACGCCGTATGGGGAATAGGAGCCGAGATCGCGTGACGTTGTGCCCGCCACCTCCCGCAAGGTGAAGTATGTTCGCTTGCTTGCCTGATGAGTCACCCCCAGGCTCAAGGCATGGTCACTGCCGTCGTAGTAGCTTCTGCGCGTGTAATGGTAGTATCCACCGCGGTAGTCCAGGCCGAGAATCGTCCGCTTCCAGCGGTGAAACCCGTAGGCGCCGAGATTGCCCTGCACTCCATAGCTTGAGTCGTCCGGGAATTCGCCCTTCTCGTTGGTGCTGAGTGAGATCAGTCCGGATTCGTAGAGCCCCTGGACGCCGGCATAAACATTCATCCCGGTGCTCGCCGTGCCGCTTCGCAGCAGCCCCGGACCCGGACCCCGGCTCAACACCGGAGGCGGGGCCGGTTCGGTAGTCTCCACTTGCGCCACAGCCAAGACGGGTAAGGCCAGCAACCAGCACCAGCAATGTAATCTCATTGAGCCTCCAGAAAAGCGGCGGGTTTCAGTATCATTGCCTCGTATGCGCTTTCACACAGAATACCTCACCTTCAAGACGGAAAAGCACCGGCAGTACATAAATATCACCGGCAAGGTGGAAGCCGCTTTGCGCGCCAGCGGCATCCGCGAAGGCATGATCCTGGTGTCGGCCATGCACATCACGGCCGGTGTGTGGGTCAACGACGCCGAAGACGGTCTGCTGGAGGATATCGACGAGTGGTTGGAAAAGCTGGCGCCGTTTCGCCGCGACTACCGCCACCACCAGACCGGTGAAACCAACGGTGATTCGCACCTGAAGAGCCTGTTGGTTCATCACCAGGTAATCGTACCTGTGACAGCCGGCCGGCTGGACTTCGGCCCCTGGCAGCAGATTTATTACGCCGAATTCGACGGAAAGCGCGCCAAGCGCGTCATTATCAAGGTAATGGGCGAGTAGTCCGGCAAAGGAAGCCTCGCCCGCTAGAACTGAATCGGGAGGCGCCATGTTGGGATCTATTTTGCTGGCGGCGCTGGCTGCGGCCGGCGAACTGCCTCTAAAGCATGTAGTGCTGTACAAGAATGGGGTAGGCTACTTCGAGCGCGCCGGCCAAGTGCCGGCTGGGCAGGCCGTGCAGCTTTGGTTCAAGGCGGCGGAGATGAACGACGTGCTGAAGTCGCTCATTGTGGAGGACCGCGCGGGCCAGGTAACCGGATTGCGGTATGACTCCAGCGAGCCGCCGCAACAGAGACTCCACGAGTATCCCTTTCGGCTTGGCCAGGGCCAGCCGCTGGCTCAATTTCTGGACGATCTTAAGGGTGCGCGGATTGAATTGAAGATGCCTTCAGGAACCGTCTCGGGCGCCATTGTTGGCGGCCGGGTGGTCGCGGGAAGCGAGGAACACCCCGAGCAGCAGTTGGTCACGCTGCTGGCTGATTCCGGCGAATTGCAGACCTTCGATCTCGGGGCGGCGGCAGGATTGCGTCTGGCCGATCCTCACTTGCAAGCCCAGTTGCGGGAATACCTGGCGATCCTGAGCCAGGGGCGGTCCACCGAGAGAAAAAGCCTCACAATTGAAGCCGCCTCCAACACCGGCCGCCAAATCCGGGCTAGCTACATCATTCCGGCGGCGGTTTGGAGGTCTAGTTACCGGCTCATCTTCCGCTCCGCAGCCGAGCCCACCATCGAAGGCTGGGCCATCGTGAACAATACAACTGGCGAGGACTGGAATGGGATCCAGCTTGCCCTGGTTTCGGGCCGGCCAACGTCCTTTGTTAGCCGCCTTTATGAGCCGGTCTGGCGACAGCGTCCTACGGTGGAGTTGCCGGAGGAGCGAGTGCAAGGGCCGGTGCTGCACCAAGGAGCCGTTGCAGAAGCTGCGGCCGCGGGTGCGTTGGTCGGCACGGCAGGCGGTGGCGCCGAGAGGGAGCGGGGCAAGGCCGTGCGTGAGGCGTCTCCGTCTTCGGCTCCCGCGCCCATGTTGATGCGCGCGGACGTGGCCAGTAGCATAGCCGCGGTTGCCGAAACGCGCGATCTCGGCGAGCTGTTCGAGTACCGGTTCTCAAGCCCGGTCACGATCCGAAAGGGTGAGAGCGCCATGCTGCCCTTCCTCCAGCAGCAAATCCGTGCCCGTAAGTTGCTGGTCTATTCTGAGAGCCAGGGGCAGAATCCCATGTACGCCGCCGAGATCTTCAACTCCACCGGCAAGACACTGGACGGAGGCCCCATCACGATTTTTGAAGCCGGGGCCTACTCTGGCGAGACGCTCATGGAAACGCTCAAGGCTGGCGACAAGCGCCTGATCAGTTATGCGGCCGATCTGGGATCGCGCGTCACTACCCTTTTCGATTCAGCCGGCCAGGAGGTCCGCGAGGTCCACTTGCGCCGCGGCGTGCTCAGCACCCGGCAGGTCCAGCGTGAAACGAAGACCTATACCGCCCGCAACATCGACCAAAGGGCCAAGACTCTAGTGGTGGAACATCCGGTGCGGCCCGCTTACAAGGTTCTCAGCCCTACGCCGGTCGAAACGACGGCCTCGCTTTACCGCTTCGAACTGGCCCTGGCGCCCGGCGGCGTGGGCAAACTTACCGTGATCGAGGAGCGCGTCGACGAGACTTCCTATGCCGTTACCAGTCTTTCCGACCAAGCATTGCTCATATACGCCCGCAATAAGAACCTTACCGAGGCTGCCCGCGCGCAACTGGAGAAGATCGCCGCCTTGCGTAAGACCGCATCTGAGACGGACCGCGCCATCGCGCGCACCCAGAAAGAGATCTCCGAGTAGACCCAGGACCAGGCACGCCTGCGCCAGAACATTACCAGCTTGAGCCGTGTGGCCGGCCAGCAGGACCAGGTGCAGCGTTACTCGCAGGAACTGGCCGGGCAAGAGAGCAAAATAGCCGCTCTGCGAGACCGGTTAAGCCAGTTGCGCAGGGCGAAGCAGGAGCAGGCCGCCTTGCTCGAGGCTCTGATTGATAAGGTGGAATTTTGAAACTTGCGCTGATCGGTTACGGCAACGTCGGACGGGCTTTCGCCCGCCTGATTGAACGCAAACGCGCTTCGTTTCCCTTCCGGATCGTGGCCATACACACCGCGCGTCATGGAACAGCCTTCCAGCCTCCCGGCCTGGGGCCCGAGCCGGCGTGCGGCCCCCCGGGTGTCTCCGCCGGCGAGTTTCTGGACCGCGCCGGCGCCGAGGTGATGATTGAGGTCACGCCGCTGAATCCGGCTAGCGGCGAGCCCGCCATCAGCCATATCCGGGCCGCCTTCGCCCGTTCGATGCACGTCATTACGGCCAACAAAGGTCCCATCGCCCACGCCTACCGCCAACTGCGTGAAGAAGCCGCCCGCGCCGGCGTCCAGTTCTGTTTCGAGGCCACCGTCATGGACGGCGCCCCCGTGTTCAGCCTGGTGAATTTCGCTTTACCGGGAATCGAAGTCACCGGGTTCACCGGCGTGCTGAATTCGACCACCAATATCGTGATCGAAGCAATGAGCCAGGGTTGCAGCATGGAGGAGGGCATCCAGCGCGCCCAACAGATGGGCATTGCCGAGGCCGATCCCAGCTTTGATATCGACGGTTGGGACTCAGCGGCCAAGACTGCCGCGCTGGCCAATGTTCTGCTGGACGCCCGTACCACGCCGTCAGAGGTCGACACGCGGGGCATCGGACGGCTCACTCCGGCGCGCGTGCGCGAGTTGGCCGGGCAAGCTAAGACGGTACGCCTGGTCAGCCGCGCCCGTCGCACTGCTCGCGGCGTCCGTTTACGCGTGCGCGGCGAAGTGCTCGACCAAACCGACCTGCTGGCTTCGGCCCGTGGCGCTTCCAACCTGCTGCTCCTCCACACCGACTTGATGGGGACATTGGGAACGATTTCCGTTGATCCGGGTGTGGAGCAGACCGCATACGGTTTGTTCAGTGATCTGGTCAACGTAGCCCGGACTGTGTAGCCGCCGGCCAGGAAACGGCCTCCTGATGATAGACTGAAAAAGAGATGTCTGCCAGATTTTGGACCGGCCTGAAGCGGTTTGTGCTGTGGGACTATCCCAGGGCAAGCTGGCAGTACGACGTCATGGTCGGCCTAATTTTGGCCTTCATTTTCCTTACGCCTCGAGATTGGTTCCGGGATCAACCCCGGATTCCCAACGCCGGC
>CAYSBM010000022.1:0-8964 GCA_964429095.1 uncultured Solibacteraceae bacterium
TCACCAACGTCTACATGGATCCCAGCGAAGGCGGCTACATCGAAGGGCCCAAAAACATCGCGCTGGCCCGGGGCGCTTTCGAGCTGGCCTGGGGGGATGCCGGCGCCGCTACCGGCAGCCTGGCCGGGTGTTTGGCGCTCGCCCCTATCCATGAATGCGGCACCGAACAGCAGCGCCGCCGCTACATGTCGCTGGCTGCGCCGCCGCAACCGGGCGAAGACCGCCAGCCCTGGCGCGGCGCATTCTGTCTCACCGAGCCGATCCCCTACGTTGGCGTGGAGACGGGAATGCTGGGCGGCAAAGTGCGTATAGCCGAGTGGCACGATGACGGCGAGCCTTGGCTGGAGGTCAGCAAACGCGGGCGCTTCATCACCAATATGGGCTTCGCCAATTTCGTGACCGCCGCCGTCGAAAGCGACGACCCGCGCATCAAGGGCACTTGCATGGTGATCCTCGAACAAGGCGATCCGGGGGTGTTCGACCGCGGCGCCCCGGCGCGGAAACTCGTTCACCAGCTTTCCTCGACCAACGATCCGATCTTCAACCTGAAGGTTCCAGCCAGCCGCATCATTGGCGGCTACCAGATAAGAGACGGCGTCATCGTCCCGAATTTCTCCCACGGCCAAGTGATCGAAGCCGTGTTCCGCCGCACGCGCGTGACAGTCGGGATTATGACCTCGGCCAAGCTGTTGAGCGCCGTCGAGCCCATCATCCGTTACCAGCGCGGGCGTTTCCGGGGCGCCGAAGGCTTGGCCCCCGGCTCGCCGCGCTACGAACTGGGTCTCCAGCAAAAAGAAGATGCGTTACAGCGCTTGATTGATGTTTGGGCTGCGGGCGAAGCTGGCGCCTCGCTGGGCTTTGCCACCGCCCGAATGTTCGACGAGCTCGACCCGCTGGAACGCGAAAAGGACCGTCTGATGGCAGCGCAGGGTGTGGGCGGCGGCTCGGCGCAGTATAAGGCGCTGCGCCGCAAGCAGAAGGACGCCCTGGATTACTTGCGCCTGCATTCTTTGCCGGAGGGCAAGCGCGACCGGGCGCGCTACCAGGAGCTGAGTTCCGATCCTCTGGTTCGCTACCTGGTGTTAGACTCCGTCGCCAACGTTTTTTGCCCTGCCACCAAACTGTGGAACACGGGCGTGGGCGCCAACATGATGCGCGAAGCCGTCAGCTTGATGGGCGGCTACGGTGTCACCGAGGATTGCCCTGGTTTTCTGGGCCAAAAATGGATGGACGCGCAATTGGAAGCCACCTACGAAGGTCCGGAAGTAGTGCAGCGCCGCCAGCTCAGCGTCACCATGACCAACGAACTGTTCCTCGAACAGTTCCGGCAATGGATCGGCGAAATGCGCGAGGTTGCCGGCCGGCGTCCGGGCACCGGAGCTTGCGCGTTGGCCAGCGCCATGCAGATTTGGCTGTGGACGTTGGAACACCTGCAAACAGCCACCGATGCCGAAGGAGCCAAGCTCTACCACAGTTCCCGGCACGGCGTGACCTTCCCGCTGGCCGACGCCTTGGGATGGCTGCTCGCCTCCTACTGCCAGGTCCAGGACGTACTCGAACTGGAGCGCAGAGGCCCTGAAAATCCCCTGCTCGCCGAAGGTTTGGCGGGTTTGCTGAATTTTCTTACCGACCTTTGCCACGTTCAGGCTGCCCGCGCGGCCGGTGAAGTGGGCCGCATCTGCGCCGCTTTGGTGTTCGGCTACAACCGGCATCCGGCCTGGGACGGACCGGGCTGTGAGAGCTGTTTTAATTGGAACGACTTGGTGGAGCTGGAAGGCACCATGGCGGGTCTGGCCAGCATGGCGGGCGATGTCACAGAAGAAAATGGTTCACACCCGCCCAAGGCCGGCCCATGCGCCAGTTTCGCAGGCTATGAAACCTTCACACGCTTGCGTGCGCGGTTGGATGGTTGCCTGACGGGCGCGCAACTGGCCAAGGATCGCGCCGCGCACGCGCTCACTGGGGTCATGATTCCCGAAGCGCTGGATTACCCGGCATGAGCGACTCGAACCTCGAACGCCAGACCATGGAGGTGGATGTCGTTTGTGTGGGTTTTGGCCCCGCCACAGCCGGCTTTCTGGCAACTCTGGCCCCGCGTCTGCTGAACCCCGACGGCACGCCGGCCATCGAAAGCCTTGCCATGCCCGGCATGCCGCTGCAAGTGCTGTGTTATGAGCGCGCCGATGACACCGGTTTTGGGGTTTCCGGCATGGTCACCCGGGCCCGCGGAATTCGCGCCTCATTGCCGGATCTGGATGCCGCCGAAATCCCCATGGCGGCGCCTGTCACCTGCGAAAAGGTTCTCTATCTGTTGGATCCCGTAGGCGCCTCCCGCCGTTCATGGGCCTTGCGCCTGGCTGACAAGGCCATCATCGCGCTCAAGCCGCTGTTGTGCTGCCAGGACCATGCCCTTGAACTGCCCATTACGCCCTCGTTTCTGCATAAACGCGGAGGATTCGTTTTCAGCATGGGTCAGTTCATGCAGTGGGTGGGTGCGCGGTTGATGGCCACTGGCGCGGTTCAAATCTGGCCCGGCACGCCGGTAGCCCAGGCGCTCATCGACAACGGCAGGGTGGCGGGTGTCAGGCTGATCGATCAGGGCACCGACCGCCAGGGCAACCCGGATGCCGGCTACCTTCCCGGAATGGACATTCGCGCGCAGCTCACGGTGGTGGGCGATGGGCCGGTGGGCGCCGTAGGCCGCCAACTGGACGCCGAGTTCGGACTGCCGCCCGGCCACCAGCGGGTCGAATGGGCCGTGGGCGCCAAAATGGTGGTTGAATTGCCAGAAAGCAGCGCGCTGGAACCCGGAACGGTGTTGCACACTTTTGGCTATCCGGAACCCGAGATTTTCGGTTTCCTCTACGTGCATCCGGACCGTTTGGCCAGTGTGGGTATTTTCGTGCCGAGCTGGTTCGATAGCCCGGTGCGCACCTCCTACCGCTATTTACAGCACTACATTCTCCACCCCTACCTCTGGAAGTATTTGAAAGGAGGTAGGCTGCGAAGTTGGGGAGCCAAGAGCCTGCTCGAGTGCGGCCGCCGCGGCGAACCCTACCTGGCGGGGGACGGCTATGCCCGCATCGGAGAGGGTTCCGGCTCGACCAACGTGCTTACCGGCTCCGGAGTCGATGAAGCCTGGACTACCGGTGCGCAACTGGCCGAGGCGGTGCTGGAACTGCTCCGGGAAAAGAAACCTTTTACCCGTGAAAATCTTGAGCAGACCTACGTCCGCCGAAGACGCGCCAGTTGGGTCGAACGCGAAGGCCGGATCGCTGAACACGCCCGCGACGGATTCGGGCGCGGCCTGATCACCGGCTTGCTCGGCATGGCTCTCAGCGGCTTAAGCCGTGGCAGGCTGCACCTGCCAGCTAAGCCTCTCCGGCCGTACGAACGCATTCCGGATGTATACCAGTATTACGAAGGCCGGATCCCGGCCGAAGAGATTGCGCGGCTGCGCGAAGATTGCGCCGCTCGCGGTGTTCCGCTGCACGATGCGGTGATGGAACGCTGCGGCTGGCCCCCGCTCCCTTACGACGGCCAGTTGCTGGTCTCCCACCAGGATGCTCTGCTGGTGGGCGGCAAGGTCCAGGCCCCGCCCGGCTATCCGGACCATGTAATTTTTCTCTATCCATCTTTGTGCGAAGCTTGCGGAACCAAAATCTGCATCGAGGTCTGTTCCGGCCAGGCCATCACGCCCGGCCCCAACGGCGTCCCGCAGTTCGACCGCGACAAGTGCGTGCATTGCGGCGCTTGTTTGTGGAACTGTGAAATGCCGCTCGAAGACGACCCCGATAAGACCAATATCGAGTTTCGCGCAGGCGCCGGCGGCCTGCACTCAGCCGAAAATTGATCCTTCCGCCTGCCCCGCCGTTACAGCCGGCCGCGGAGCGCCGCCTCAGGCGGCCTTCCGCAGAGGTGGACTGAGACGCCAGCGCCGGATGGGCGAACGCATAGCCAGCGGCTCCGGTGCAGGCCCGCCGCCTCCGGCTGGCTGCCGCCGCGGGGTGCTGCTGAAATATTCATCCAATGGATAAAGGCTGTAAGGCTCCAACTCCCGGAAAATGCGGCCTAGCCGGTTCTCGATCCGGTACACCATGTGGAAAAACTTGCCCCGGGCCATCTGGAGCCGCCGGCAGCACAACTTCCAATCGGCGCCGAGTAAGAAATGATATTTGAAAACGCGGTACTCGTCGGCGCTCAGGTGCCTCCGGCTGACCAGGCAAAAGTCCGCCACATATTCCTCATCTTTGCGGCTCCAGGTGAAGCGCTTTTCTCGCCCCCCGGTGAACTCGAGCGTCGCCCGGCTCATGTACTTCTCCTTGGTGGCGCAATAGCGGAAGCGGTTGAAACAGGCGCGAAAAATCGCCCGCAGCACACAGCCGCACGGCACCGGCTTGCCGCCGCGTCCGGCTCGCAGCCCGAGTCCGAAACACTGCGTGCATGTGTGTCTGGCTAAGCCCAAAGTTTCTGATCTGGTCCATTCAAACATTGTCCATGCCCTCCCGGCGCCTCTTTGCCTAGCGGTTCGAAAGGCGCCGCACAAATATGTATCTAAGGTAAAACACCGAGATAAATCGTCAACATATTGTAAGCGTATTGATTATGAACTTCATGGCTAAAGGTAGCATTGTATGTCCGTAAAGTATTGAATCACAACATTTTATATTGTTTTGAAAATTTTTTTAACCACGGTTATTGCGCAGATATTAGTGTGTTATTATACCGGAAGAAAAGCGGGCCTATTTCAAAGCGAAATAGGGTTTGAGAAGCGCGCATGGATTTTCAGACCCTGCAATCCAGGCTGGCATCGGCCATCCGCCTGCGCATCCGCACGGGTGAGTTGACCGAGCGAGGCCTGGCTCGTCTAACCGGGGTTTCACAACCGCCCATCCAGCACAGTCTGAAGGGGGCCCGCACGCTCTCGCCCGAAATCGGCGACTTGATTCTGCGGGAACTGAAATTGTCGCTGCTTGATCTGATCCAGGGCGAAGAACTTGCGGCGCGGATGCGGCTGGAACCGGTGCTGAAACGCTACCGCGAAGTGCCTGTGGCGGACGGCCGGATTGGTCCGGGCCATGTCTATCCAGATCGCTTGGACCCGGTGGAGTGCTTTCCCTTCCCGCTGGCGATGCTGGCGGCGCTGGTAAAGCCGGTTGCAGCCCGGCTGGCGGCTGACCCCCGCATGAGCTCCGCTGTGGCGGAAGGGGATCTGGCGCTGCTAGATCAATGCGAAGGCCGCCGTCGGGAACCCGACTCGGGGTCGCTGTATGTAGTTTCGCACCGCGGGGAGGCGCTGGTGCGGTGGGTCAGGCAAGGCGCTCGGTGCATCTATCTGGTGTCGCAAGATTCGCTCGAACAACCGCGGCAGTGGGTACCAGTGTCTGTGACAGCCTGGGACGTCCTGGAGGTGGTCAAGGCCCGGATTGTGTGGATGGGCCGCCGGATGGATGCGGACACGTATCCGGCCCCGTGGATTCAGCGGCCCGCCACTTCGCGGTAGGTTTCCAGGACCTCCCGCGCGGTGGTGTCCCAACTAAAGCTGGCGGCGCGCCGGTAGCCGCGGCTGATTAGCTCCCGGCGCAGAGCGGCGTCCAGCAGGACTTCGCGGATGCCGCGCGCGATATCGAACACGTTATCGGGGTTCACCACCATGGCGGCGTCGCCGGTTACTTCCGGCAGGCTGCTGACGTTGGAACAGATCACCGGTGTTCCGCAGGCCATGGCCTCCAGGGGAGGCAAGCCAAAGCCCTCGTAAAGGGATGGAAAAACGAAAGCGGCCGCGGCTTCGTAAAAGACTCTGAGCGTGTCGAAAGGAACAAAGCCCAAGAAACGGACAGCCTGCTCCATGCGGGTCCGGTTGACCGCCTGCCTCACGCTGGGGTAGCGGGAAACCTCGTCGCCGATGATGATCAGGCGCAGATCGCGGTAAACCGGGTGGGACTCGAGATCGCTGCGCAGGACGGCGAAAGCTTCAACCATTCGCGGAATATTCTTCTGCGGGCGGATGGTGCCGGTATAAAGCAGATAAGGGTAGTTGATTTGATACCGCTCGAGGATGCGGCGGCGCTGATGTTCGGCGGTTTCCAGCCCCGCGGCGCGGGCGTCGGTGGGGGTAAGTTGAGCCGAAAAGCGTGGATCGGGGGCGTTATATATGCGGCGGATGCGCGAGGCGGGAATATTAAGAAAATGTTCGACGTCTCGCCGCGTGGCTTCCGAGACCGCAATCACCTTGTGGGCTCTTAGCAGACCGCGGCGGAACAGATAGTGCCGCAAGCTTTGCCGCCATCCGGGAGCTTGTTCAAACAAGAGCACGCTCATGTCGTGGATGGTCACCACGTAGGGCCGGGGCATCCAGAAGGGTACCCGGTTCAATGGCATATGGTATAAATCGGCCTCGAACTGCCGCAGAAACAGCGGAAAGGCAGCCTGATCCCGCAGGTCCGAGTCGCTGCGCGGGTAAGCCACGACGCGGAAATTCGCCGGCAGCACAGCAAGTTCCTTTGCGTCATCCGGATGCGCAGTGACGCTGTAACGGTTCTCTTGGTCGAGATTGCCCAGGGCCTTGAGCAGGTTCCTGATATAAGTGCCGATGCCGAAATCCCGCAAATGCCGGGCGTCGAATGCGACGTGGAAGCTCATGCTCTAAGCTGCGCCGGAGCGTTTCCAAGCATAGAGTGGAAACCGCGCGGTCAACTCCGCCACGCGCGCCCGCACCGCGCCGGCCGTGTGCTCATTGCCGATACCGGCCAGCGCCTCGGCGATCAGCGAGGCGACTTCGAGCATTTCGGCCTCCTGGAAGCCTCGCGTGGTGACAGCAGGGGAACCCAAGCGGATGCCGCTGGGGTTCAGTGGCGGATTCACGTCGAACGGGATGGTATTCTTGTTGACCGTGATGTGAGCCTGGTCGAGGAACTTTTCGGCCTCGCGGCCGCGGATGCCTTTCGAGAAAACGTCCACCAGCATCACATGAGTGTCGGTGCCGCCCGAGACCAAGCGGTAACCGGCCTCTGCCATGCCGCGCGCCAAGGCCTTGGCGTTGGCCAGCACGCGACGCTGGTAGTCGACGAACTCGGGCGTTTGGGCTTCCCGGAAACACACCGCCTTGGCGGCGATGACATGCACCAGCGGCCCACCTTGCCGTCCCGGGAAAACGCTCTTGTCGATGGCCGCCGCGTACTGGCTCTTGGATAGGATCAGACCCGCGCGCGGGCCGCGCAGCGTCTTGTGGGTGGTGGAGGTGACGATATCGGCGAACTCGCAGGGATTCGGATGCAGGCCGGCGGCCACGAGTCCGGAGAAATGGGCCATGTCCACCAGAAAAACGGCGCCCACAGAATCAGCAATCTGGCGAAAGCGCCGGAAATCGATGATGCGCGGATAAGCGCTGCCGCCAGCGATGATCATCTTTGGGCGACGCTCTTCAGCCAGCCGGGCCAGCTCCTCGTAATCGATGGTTTCATCTTCCTGCCGGACTCCATATGGCACGATGCGATAGGTCTGGCCGGAAAAGTTCAAATGATGCCCGTGTGTAAGGTGCCCGCCATGTGAGAGATTCATGCCCAGCACGACATCACCCGGCTGCAACACGGCCGCGTAGGCGGCCTCGTTGGCTTGCGAGCCCGAATGCGGCTGCACGTTGGCGTGCTCGGCCTTGAAAAGCGCCTTGGCGCGTTCTCGCGCCAGATTTTCCACCTCATCGGCGAATTCGCAACCACCGTAGTAGCGTTTGCCGGGGTATCCTTCAGCGTACTTATTTGTGAATACGCTGCCGGTGGCTTGCAGCACGGCCTCCGAAGTAAAGTTCTCGCTAGCGATCAGCTCGATCCGCGTATTTTGGCGGTCCAATTCCGCGCCGATGGCGCGATACACCTCAGGGTCCACTTCGGCCAACGGACGGGCCATTCTCTCCTGTTCAGTCATGGATTCGATTCCTGATGCGCAGAGCAGCCAGTCTGCTCAAGAGCCGCGATTTTGTCAACCCGGCGCTGGTGCCGTCCGCCTTCAAATCCGGTCTGCAAGAAACTATCCAGCATGGAGCGGGCAGCCTCCTGGCTGGTGTAGCGGGCGCCCAGGGCGAGCACATTGGCGTCATTGTGCGCCCGCGCCAGCCGCACCTGATCGGGGTTGGCTCCCCAGACGGCGCGCACTCCGGCCACCTTGTTGGCGGCAATCGCCATCCCGGTTCCCGTAAGACATACCAGCACGCCGCGCTCGGCCTTCCCGCCGGCTATATCGCACGCCACGGCGCTTGCCAGATCAGGATAGTCGCAGGAGTCCTGGCTATGGGTTCCATGATCGACGAGCACAAGGCCCAGTATCTCCAGTTCGCTCTTAATGCTCTCTTTCAGCAGAAAGCCCGCATGATCGGATCCGATGGCGATCTTCATCAGGGATAAACCTCATATTATCATGATGGTCCGCGACAGACTTGCCGCCGGCTTCAAAAAGCGGCATGATAGCCGTCATGCCAGCTGAAGCTACTTGCACGAGGCGCCAGCTTCTGAGCGCCGTAGCCCCCGCCATTTTGCGCGGCAGCCTGCGGAATTTGAGCCGGCCGAACATCCTTGTCATCATGTCCGACGAGCACAACCACCGGGTGGCCCGTTTCGCCGGAGAGCGTCTGGACCGCACGCCGCACCTGGACCGCCTGGCTGCTTCCGGCGTGACCTTTGAGAACTTCTATACGAACTCCCCGCTTTGTGTGCCCTCACGGCTGGTCTTCACCGCGGGCAAATACATACATCGCACCGGAGCATGGAGCAATAGCTGCGAACTCCCGCGCGCGGATTACCCCTCGCTGCCGTCTCTGCTCAACCGCGCCGGTTACGAATCCATTCTCTGCGGCAAGCAGCACTATGCCGCCTCGCGCCGTTACGGATTCACCGAAATCGGCGACATGAACCGCCACCGCAAGGACGGCCGCACCGCGCGCCGCGCCGCAGACGATACGACCAGCAACCG
>CAYSBM010000022.1:8974-9376 GCA_964429095.1 uncultured Solibacteraceae bacterium
CGGCAGCGCATCAAGGGGATCGCGGTGGCCGAAGATTCCAGCGTCATGTCGCACGCCCGCACAGTCACGGCGAGAGTGCGCAGGTTCCTGCAACAATGGGAACCCGCCGGCCGCCCGTTTTTCTTGTTCGCGGGATATCTGGCGCCACACTTTCCGCTCACCGTGCCGGCCAGCTACCTGGAACGCTACCGCAGCAAGGTGGGTATGCCTCCCCTGCCGCCTGGTTTGGTAGAACGGTTGCCGCTCAACTATCAGCATCTACGTCGAGGCTTCGGCTTGGAAGAGTTCGACAAAGCGACGACACTGCGCGGGCGGGAACACTATTACGCTTTGACTGAGTGGCTCGACTCGGAACTTGGCCAGGGGTTGGAGACGCTGAACCGCAGCCGCGCCGCAGGAAAC